>JAQGMX010000188.1 GCA_028292145.1 Variovorax sp. | reverse complement strand
GGGATCGGCGCTGCATCGCTCACCAGCCAGACGCGCTCCATCCGATCCTTTTCGCGGCCAAGGCTTTCGCGCAGCTGGCGTTGCAGGTAGAGCTGTTGCTCGCACAGCGCGTCGCAGGCGGCATCGGCCACCGTGATCAGCAGCCACTGGCCCTTGAGCGCGCGCAACGTGGTGTTGGTGCCGTCGGGCGATTGCGCCACCGTCGCAGGCAACGGTCGCTGCGGATCGATCAGTTCGCCGTACACACGGCGGCCTTCCGGACGGATCACGTAATACGTGAAATACGAGGCGATCACCGGCGCCGCGCAGCAGGCCAGGACGATCAGCATCTTCCAGCGGCCGCGGACCGTGCGACGGACGTTCTCGCTGTCGAGCGCCTGGTTCGGCGACGGCATCGAGTGCACCGTCAGGCCGAGGGGTTCGTCAGCAGGGTTCATCGAGGGTCGTTGGGCTGGGTGAAGAAGACGGTCGGATTTCGATCGAGACGTTCGCGGCGCCTTCTGAGCCACGGGGCAATCAGCTGGAACCACACATACAGCACGGCAACGAGCACCGAAAGGCCGAACCACTGGAAGGCATAGCCGTAGTGCTTCTCAACCCCCAGCGCCGGCGCCGGCCAGTTGCGCTGCAGACCTTCGGACGCATCGCCCGTTTGCTGCAGCGACAGGTCGGTTCGCAGCGGCAACCGGGTTTCGGAGCGGAACGCCTGCAGGTTGAGATTCTGCCGGATGGGGTAAGACCCCACTGGGACCGCCGGGACGGTGTCGGTCGATGCGCTGGCTGCGGCTTCGGACGCGGACGCAGCCGAGGCAGCCGAGGCAGCCGACGAAGCCGCCGAAGCAGCGCCGCTTGCCGGCTCAGCCTTGCCCAGTTCCAGCAGATGCGCCGGCGGCGGCGCGATCAGACCGGTCACTTCCACCAGACCGGCTGGCGTTTCGATCGGCGCCAGCTGTGTGCGGTCGTTGAAATTGCGCTGCACCCAGCCGCGCTGGACCATCACCGTCTGTTCGCTGCCCTCGATGGCGAACGGCGTCAGCACATAGAAACCCTGCAGGCCGTTCATCTGACGGTTGTCGAGGTACACGGTCTGCGGTGCAAGCCACAGGCCGCGAAGCTTGACCGGGCGGTACAACAGATCGTTGAGTCCCGAACCCACGGACGGCGCGCGTTTCGCCTCGCCGAGCGCAAGAAACGTGTCCTGGTCGATCGGCGGCAGCAGCTTCTGGGCGTCGATTCCGGCCTGCAGCGCTTCTTTTTGCGCCGCGCGCGAGAGTTGCCATCGACCCAGCGACACGGTTGCAGAAATCGCCAGGATCGTCGCCAGCGTGATCACGGCGAAACTGCCGCGGCGGCGCCGATGTGGAAGAGGCTGCTTCACTGCGGGGGACGGGGTTGCCGTCCCATAATCCGTTGCATGAAATACCTCATCGGCCTTGCGTTCATCGGCATCCTGGGAAGCCTCGGATGGGCCCTGTACTTCATGCTGAAGGACGGGCGCGATGGCCGGGCCAAAAGCGGCGGCATGGCGCGCGCGCTGACTGTCCGTATCGGCCTTTCGGTGGTGCTGTTCCTTTGCCTTCTGCTCGCGTGGCGGCTGGGCTACATCCAGCCCGGCGGTCTCCCCGTCGGCAAGTAGGTCGTGCTCGTTCCAGGTCCAGCCGCGAGGCCATGAAAAAAGCGCCTTGCGGCGCTTTTCGACGGTGCCGTTCTTGACGCTCAAAGCCAGTACACCAGAACGTAGAGGCCCAGCCACACCACGTCGACGAAGTGCCAGTACCAGGCGGCGCCCTCGAAGCCGAAATGGCGCTCCGCCGTGAAGTGCCCCTTCTGCAGGCGCAACGTGATGAAGAACAGCATCAAGGTGCCGATGAACACATGCAGGCCGTGGAAGCCGGTCAGCATGAAGAAGGTCGAACCGTAGGCGCCCGAATTCAGCTTGAGGTTCAGCTCGGTGTAGAGGTGGTAGTACTCGTAGCCCTGCACGCACAGGAAGACGCTGCCGAGCAGCACCGTCAACCACATGAAGCGCACGCACTGCGCACGGTGATCGGCGCGCAAGGCATGGTGCGCGATGGTCAGCGTCACGCCGGAGCTCAACAGCAACGCGGTGTTGATCGTCGGCAGCCAGAACGGGCCGACGGTCTGAAACGGCTCGACGATGTCTGCCGGAGAGCCGGTAACGCCGGCAGCCACGCTCGGCCAAACAGCCTTGAAGTTGGGCCACAACAAGGCGTTGTCGAGGCTGCCGAGCGCCGGCAGTGCGTGGGTGCGGGCCCACCACAGCGCAGTGAAGAACGCGCCGAAGAACATCACCTCGGAGAAGATGAACCAGCTCATGCTCCAGCGGTAGGACAGGTCGATCCTGTTGCCGTACTTGCCGCTCTCGCTTTCGCCGATGGCTTCGCGGAACCACTGGAACAGCACGACCCACCACCACAGCAGCCCCAGCGCTAGCGAATAAGCACCCCACTCGTGGCCGTTGATCCATTGCCCTGCCCCCAGGATCACGAAGAACAGGCCGATCGCGGCCATGATCGGGTGGCGCGACGGCCCCGGCACGAAGTAATAGGGCGTGGTGCCGTGGGTGGTTGAACTCATATCAGCTCCTGGCTTTCTTCTCTCGTTGTCGTTTCTTCGGCGCAATGCTTCATGCCGTGCTCAGGTCGCAACCACGAACTTGACCAGCACGATCAAGCCGATGACGAACAGGATTCCACTGACCAACCCGACCACAAGAATGTGCAGCGGCGTCAGTTTTGCGATGTCTTCTGCGTAGGCGCTCTCTTTGCGCACCCCGAAAAAGCCCCATGCGACGGCCTTGATCGTGCGCAGCAGCGAGCCCTTGCGCGGCGGCTTTGCAAGATCGTCGTTCCTCACGAGCGCTGCTCCGGCGGTATCACCTGCGCGGCGTCGGCCGTCGGCGCCGCCGGCGTCTTGCCGCCGACCTCGAAGAAGGTGTACGACAGCGTGATCGTCTTCACGTCCTTGGAAATCTTCGGGTCGATCACGAAGGCGACCGGCCACTGCTTCTTTTCGCCGGCTTCCAGCGTGTACTGGTTGAAGCAGAAGCATTCGAGCTTGTTGAAATACGGCGCGGCCTGCTGCGGTGCGTAGCTCGGAATCGCCTGCGCGGCCATGCGGCGGTTCTGCACGTTCTGGAACTCGTACATCACCGTGTTCAGCTGGCCGGGATGCACCTGCATCGAACGCTGCGCCGGCTTGAAATCCCACAGCCCGCGCACGTTGGCGTCGAATTCGACCGTGATCGTGCGCGTCATGTCGACCTGCGTGTTGCTTGGCAGGCGCACATCCGACCCGCCCGAGGCGCCACCCGGCACCTGAAGTTCGGAACGCGCCAGCACGTTGATCCCGGTCATCTCGCAGATCGCGCGATACAACGGCACCAATCCGTAGCCGAAAGCGAACATGCCGGCTGCGACCACGACCAGCTTGCCGACCATGCGGACGTTTTCACGGCGAATGCGTACACCCAGAGCCATTTAGCGTCCGATCACGACCATGCGGACCATGAAGCCGATGAAGAACAGCACGGCGATGGATGCGAGCGTCAGCCCCATGCGGCGATTGCGTTTCTTCTGTTCGGGCGTGGCTGCCATATCGATCAGCCGATGATCTTCGAAGCCGTCGGGTCGAGGCGCGGCGGGGTTTCGAAGGTATGGAACGGCGCCGGCGACGGCACTTCCCACTCCAGGCCCTCGGCACCTTCCCAAGGTTTCTGCGGTGCCTTTTCGCCCTTGCCGCGCATGGCCGGCAAGACGACGAACAGGAAGAAGTAGACCTGCGCAAAACCGAAGAAGAACGCGCCGACGCTGGCGACCGCGTTGAAGTCGGCGAACTGCATCGGATAGTCGGCATAGCGACGCGGCATGCCGGCGAGCCCCAGGAAGTGCATTGGGAAGAACGTGACGTTGAACGAGATCAGCGACCACCAGAAGTGGATCTTGCCGCGCGTTTCGCTGTACATCACGCCGGTCCACTTCGGCAGCCAGTAGTAGACGCCGGCAAACATCGCGTAGAGAGAGCCGGCGACCAGTACATAGTGGAAATGGGCCACCACGTAATAGGTGTCCTGGAGCTGGATGTCGATCGGCGCGACGGCCAGGATCAGGCCGGTGAAGCCGCCCATCGTGAACACGAAGATGAAGCCCACTGCGAACAGCATCGGCGTCTCGAACGTCATCGAGCCCTGCCACATCGTCGCGACCCAGTTGAAGATCTTCACTGCGGTAGGCACGGCGATCAGCATCGTCGCGTACATGAAAAACAGCTGGCCCGTCACCGGCATGCCGGTGGTGAACATGTGGTGCGCCCAGACGATGAACGACAGGATGGCAATCGACGAGGTGGCGTACACCATCGACGCATAGCCGAAGAGCCGCTTGCGGGCGAAGGCCGGCACGATCTGGCTGATGATGCCGAAGGCCGGCAAGATCATGATGTAGACCTCGGGATGGCCGAAGAACCAGAAGATGTGCTGGTACATCACCGGGTCGCCGCCGCCGGCGGGGTTGAAGAAGCTGGTGCCGAAATGGCGGTCGGTCAGCGTCATGGTGATGGCGCCGGCGAGCACCGGCATCACGGCGATCAGCAGGTACGCGGTGATAAGCCAGGTCCAGCAGAACATCGGCATCTTCATCAGCGTCATGCCGGGCGCGCGCAT
>JAQGMX010000186.1 GCA_028292145.1 Variovorax sp. | reverse complement strand
GATCTGGGGACGCACGGTTCACACCATCTTCATCGGCGGCGGCACGCCCAGCCTTTTTTCGCCTGCGGCGATCGACCGGCTGATCGGCGATCTGCGTGCCCGCCTGAAGCTGACGCCGGACTGCGAGATCACGCTCGAAGCCAATCCGGGCACTTTCGAGCGCGATCGTTTTCGCGCGTACCGCGCAGCCGGCGTGACGCGGCTGTCGGTGGGCGTGCAGAGCTTCAACGACGAACATCTGAAAGCGCTCGGCCGGGTGCACGACGGTGCGCAGGCCATTGCTGCGATCGAGGAGGCGGCAAGCGCGTTCGACACTTTCAACCTCGACCTGATGTACGCGTTGCCGGGCCAGACGCCCGAACAGTTCGAGCAGGACCTCGATCAGGCGTTGGCGCTGGCGCCGCCGCACCTGTCGGTCTATCACCTGACCATCGAGCCGAACACGTACTTCGCCAAGTTCCCGCCTGTCGTGCCCGAAGACGACGTGGCCTACGCGATGCTCGACCGCATCACCGAGCGCACGGCTGCGCAGGGAATGTCGCGCTACGAAGTGTCCGCCTACGCGCGCGACGGCCACCGTTGTGCGCACAACATGAACTACTGGCAATTCGGCGACTACCTCGGCATCGGCGCCGGCGCCCACAGCAAACTCAGTTTTGCGCATCGCGTCGTGCGTCAGGTGCGTTTCCGGGAGCCGAAGCGCTACATGGAGGGTGCGCTTGCGGGCGCTGCCGTGTCGCAAAGCGAAGAGGTCGCCATCGCCGACCTGCCGTTCGAGTTCATGCTGAACGCGCTGCGGCTGAAGGAAGGTTTCTCGCTGGCGCAATTCGGCGAGCGCACCGGGTTGTCGATCACGTCGATCCAGCGTGGGCTGGATGAGGCGGAGAAGAAGGGCTTGCTGGCGCGCGATCTTCGACACGTGTGGCCGACGGAGCGCGGACTCGATTTTTTAAGCGATCTGCAGACGCTGTTTCTGGCGGACAGCTGAGCCAAGCTAAAATCGCCTGCTGTCTTCGCCACTCGGAGACAGTACGGGAGAGTTGGGTGAGTGGTTTAAACCAGCAGTCTTGAAAACTGCCGACGTGAAAGCGTCCGTGAGTTCGAATCTCACACTCTCCGCCGGAACAACTGCCAACGATGGTTCGCGTATTCCCATGTAGACACTCTCCACAGAGCAAAACGTGCCAGATTGTCGTCTCGCGTCGTCTCACAAAAATTGCACTGAGTTGCACAGCGGTTGGCGGCAAGGATGATGGAAATGGCGAGATGCCGTTCTTGAGGTTCCATACGCATTACGTGCTGCACTGAACCTCAATTGCGGACAGTTCCTGCAGGCGTTCGCGGCGAAGCGAGCAACCGCCCGATCCTCACAGATGGCTTTTCGATCAGGACATAGCTGATCACGGCAAGCAGCATGATGACTGCGATCGACACGGCAATGCCAGCCGAGCCCGTCATGCCGAGTCGGTCGCGCACGAACAGCATCACCGGGAAGTGGCAGAGGTAGATCGCGTAAGAGGTCTCGGAGATCAGGAAAACGAACCGGCTACGGATCGGTTGACTGTTGAGTGCGGTCAAAAGCAGCAGTGCGATGCCGATGCCTGTGATGAACATCGGATTGAAGATCAGGTAGTACGCCACGCGCCTAGGACAAAGAAGATGGCTTGCGCGAAAAAGTTGTTGACGACGAACAGGTACGAGTAGCTGGGGTTCGTGTCGCTCATGCCGGGGTAGATGAAATCAAGCGCCCCCGGTGGTGGCTGTGTAGGCCCATGCGGTCGAAACGATCAGCGCGACTGCAACCGTTGGCCAGCGCAAAATCACAAGTGCCCGCAGCAGGTCGATGGCGCCGCCGGACAAGCAGGATAAGCGGTCGGTGATCCTGATGTCAGTCCTGACCGGCGGTCGACATGTCGTCGCCGGGGACTCGACCTGCCGGCTTTCAAAGACGGACACACCGGAATCGATCAGCTGTTGTTGCGGTCAGCAGGTTCGTTGGTCGGGGACAGGATCTCTGCCGGTGGACCAAGCGGAGCACTGTCACCGTCCATGGCATGGGTTGTTCCTCCGTTTCGGGCGCTACCGGAACGACCTGAGTCAATCTCGTCATCATCGAAATTCAACGGCGCTGTGTCCGGACCACCACCGCTTTCGACTTTCGCCCCTTGGTCGTGTTCTTCACCGTCGTGGGGACCGACTGGATCGGCATCTTCGTCTTCAGTTGGGCGGTCATTGCCATGTGCTGTGTTCATAAGGGGTGAAGCGCTGCGAGTGTTGATGGCCGATTGCGAAGCGGCCTTCGTGCACTTCAGGCACCGCCAATGCCGGCAGTGATCAGACCACTGCCACCACAAGCGTCGCACGGTTTGCCGGAATCATCCTTGCCCGAACCACCGCAGCTGCTGCACGGCTTGTCTCCTGTGCCTGGCGTACCTGCAGGCGCTTCATCTCCAGGATTCATCGGTGGGGTTGCTCCAGGATCGGAGCCTGCGCTTCCAGCGTCGTTCGAGGTCATGTGTAATTCCTTACTGCTCTTTTATTGAAGGGACGGTAGTTGGCTGCGATTGGATCTTCGGGCTCGATCTTGCCGCCAGCATTGGCATCGAATCAGCGCCTGCGCAGCTTCCAGACAGCGGCTGCCACGAGCAGGCCGGCTCCGACCGCTATCGCAGCCACGTCCTTCGATATCGTCTGCTCAGTCCTGAATCCGCCATCGATTGCGTGGCCTCGCGATGGTTCGTAGAGGTTGCCATCCGTAGGCTGGGCCGGGTCAGCGACATCGAACGCTTTGGACATCATGCTCATCATGATTCGCCCGACAAGATTGGGCGCAACGGCATGCGCGACGATGCCAGGAAACGCAGGAGCGCCGATGTATGCTGCCGCCCTTGGTCGACGAGACAACGACACCAGGGTTGCGGCAACGCTTCTCGGATCGACGAGGGGCGGCGGAGGTTTGATCCGCCGTCCGCTGTAGTTGGACCCATGCGACAGGCCGGGTGTGTCGACGAACGTCGGATAAACCTCGCAGACATGAACACCCGGCAGTGCCGAGAGTTCTGCGCGTAACGCTTCGCTGAAACCTCGCAGGCCAAACTTGCTGGCTGAGTAAGCAGCTGCATACGGCGCAGCCACCCAGCCGCCCAGAGAGATCATGTTGATGAGCGTGCCTTGTCCGCGTCCTCGGAAATGGGGCAGCACCGCATGCGCCCCGTTCATGTGGCCGATAAGGTTCGATTCGATCACCCGGCGATGGGCCTCGATGGGCGTCTTGTCGAAGAGCCCCACAACACCCACGCCGACGTTGTTGATCCAGACGTCGACCGATCCATAACGTGTGATGGCCGCTTCTGCCAGCGCCCGTACGGCGGCCGCATCCGTCACGTCGGTGGGCACCACGAGCGCCGCGGCGCCCAGCGCCTCGCACTCTTGTGCAACCGACGCCAACGCTTCGGCATGGCGGGCGGCGAGGACGACGTGATCCCCCTCGCGGGCAAAGGCAAGCGCCGCTGCGCGTCCGATGCCACTCGAGGCGCCGGTGATGACGACGACGCGAGATACGTTTGAATGTCGTGCCGGTCTTGATAGTGCAGGCTGATGCATGGGGTTCCTGGAGCAAGGATTTTTTTAAGGAGGCAATGGAAAGGTGATCGAGTAGCCGCAGCTCAGTGCGCCGCCTTGTCTTGGGGAGCATCTGCGCTGGCCCGTGGGCCGCCCGGAGTTAGCACCACCTTGCGGCAATCCTCCTGGGCCTTCTCGAAAACTTCATAACCCCTGACCGCTTCGTCGAGGGACAGGTGATGCGTGATGATGACTTCGGGTCTCAGTTCGCCGGCCTGGATGTGCTCCAAGAGTTTGGGCATGAAGCGTTGCGCATGGGTCTGACCCATCTTGAAGGTCAGGCCCTTTTCGAATGCGTCCCCGAACAGGAATCCGTGGATCCACCCGGCATAGACGCCGGGGACGCTTATCACGCCGCCGCGTCGCGTGGCCGCGATCGCTTGGCGAAGCGCCTTGCCGCTGGAGCCTTCGAGCTTGAGATCGGCCATGATCGTCTCCAGCGCACTGCCCTTGGCCTCGAAGCCCACGGCATCGATCGATGCATCCACACCGCGGAAGTTGGTGCGTTGAATGATCAAGTCGGCCGGATCATCGACCTCGTGCAGATTGATCGGCTCTGCGCCATACGTGTCTTGAGCGAACGCCAGGCGGTAAGGATGCTCGTCAATGATGAAGATGCGTTCGGCGCCCAGCAGCCGTGCGGACGCCGCAGCCATCAAGCCGACCGGACCTGCCCCGAAGATCGCCACCGTCGAGCCAGGTCCAACTTCCCCATTCACCGCCGCCTGATAACCGGTGGGAAGAATGTCCGAGAGAAACAGGACCTGCTCGTCGGCCAAGCCAGCGGGAATGATCAGGGGGCCGACGTTGGCCTTGGGCACTCTCACGTATTCCGCCTGGCCTCCCGCATAGCCTCCGTAGAGGTGCGAATAGCCGAACAGGCCGGCACCTGAGCGAACGTTCTTCGTGTTGAGGATGGCGCCACGACCGGGGTTCGTGTTCTCGCACGCTGCGAACAGCGTCTTGTTGCAGAAGAAGCATTCGCCGCAGGAGATGGTGAACGGGATGACGACCCTGTCGCCCTTCTTGACGCGGGTCACGCCCTTGCCGACCTCTTCAACGATGCCCATGAATTCGTGGCCCAGGACATCGCCGGTTTCCATGCCCGGAATCTTGCCGCGATAGATATGCAGATCCGATCCGCAAATGGCGGTTGCAGTAACTCGCAGGACGATGTCGTCCTCCTGCTGCAGGACCGGATCGGGTACGTTGTCGACGCGAACGTCTTTGGAGCCGTGGTAAGTGAGCGCTTTCATGGATGCACCTTGAGGGAGTCGACAGATCTGAAAACTAGGGACTGCATCGCGGTGCTCAGGTGTAGGAACACTGGCAGGTTGAGATGCGCTTACTCCCACATCAGCGGATCGAGCAGTGCGGCCTGCGAGAGCCTGCACGACCGGACTTCCTGACTGCCGCACAGTCGGCATACTTGAGCTCTTTGAAAGCGAGATGCCATGCGAACCCATGAATACCGGGGCCGAACCTACGACACGGACTCGACCGTTGAAGCCGAGGGTGTTTTTCGCGGCGTGTTCGACGTCGACAGCACCAGCGAAGAGGTGACCGACGGCGTGATCAATGAAGCGACCAGCGAAACGTTTCCGACGCGAGAAGCGGCTGAGGAAGCGGCTGCCACTGCGGCGCGGTGCTGGATCGACAGCGAGGCCGACAAGGGCTGAAGCATCAAGAGAACCCGGACTGACCTCGAATTCCGACAGCGTCCGGGAAACGAAACCCGACCTGATGCTTAGCTTCCGTGCGCATCGGCCGCCAGCAGGGCATCCAGCCCCCGGTCGCGCAGTTCGCATGCAACGGTTGCCTGGTCGGCGAGCGTCGAGACACCCCGAAGTCGGCGCGTTGCTGACCCAGCGTGGTGTGCCCGCGTTTGCCGCAGTCGAGAGCTGTACGGCTGCGCTCGGCGCCATGCTGAAAGTCGGCCTCTGGCAGTAGCCATCGTCGCCAAGCGAGCGACGCCCAGTGATAGCTGGGCGACCTCGTGCCCATGGCTGGGCCGGCCTGATGCACTCCTCGACCGGTGGCTCAATAGCCTCGCGCCGGATCGATCACGTTTTCCGCCGCTTCGCCAGCCGACACTCGCCGAATATTTTTCGCAATCTGCGCCGCCGACGACGACGGAATCGCCACCGACGCCAGATGCGGTGTGATGAGCACATTCGGCATGGCCCACAACGGATCACCCGCAGGCAGCGGCTCTTTTTCGAACACGTCAAGCGTTGCTGCGCCGATGTGTCCGCTCTGCAGCAGCTCGGTCAATGCGGTTTGGTCCACGAGCGCGCCGCGCGCGACATTGATGAACGCTGCACCACGAGGCAGCTTCTGCAGCCGTTCGCGGTGGACGATTCGATGGGTTTCTGGCGTGATCGGAAGCATGACGACCAGGATTTCAGCCCGGCCGATGACATCGTCCAGCGTCTCCATGCCACTGAGACATTCGACGCCCTCGATCTGCCTCGGGCTTCGCGACCATCCGACGACATTGAAGCCCTGCCGCTGTAGTTCGTACGCCGCCTTGGCGCCCAGTTGACCCAACCCCAGCACGACGACGCAAGTTTCCTCCGGCGAACGCGGATGCCGGTACACCCATTGACCCGATCGCTGGGCCTGTTCGAAAAGGGGGATGTCGCGCGCATGCCGCAGCACAGCGAACAGCACGTACCCCGCCATCATCCGGGCCATCTGCGGGTCGGTGATGCGGGTGATCGGCACGCCCGGCGGCAGATCGCCGCGGCCCACCAGCGAGTCGACGCCGGCCCCGAGATTGACGATCAGGCGGAGCTTCGTCATGCGATCGAAGAAGCCTTCCGGCGGCTTCCAGACCAGCGCGTAATCGATCTCGGCCGGATCGCCGATGTCGTGCGAATGCAGGATCTTCAGACTTGGAAGATGCGCCAGCAGCGCCTCCTTCCAGACGCCAAAATCGTCGAAGTCGCTGTAGAAAACCAGTGTGCCGACGGTCATTTGCGCCTCACGCACTCTTGCGTACCAGACGCGCCACGGCCTCGATGGCAAATTCGTAGCCATCGCCGCCGAGGCCCGCGATCACGCCGTCGGCCACCTTCGAGATGTAGGAGTGATGGCGGAAAGGCTCGCGCTTCCAGATGTTGCTCATGTGGGCCTCGACGATCTTTCCGGGAAATGAGATCAGCGCATCCAGGATCGGGATGGAGGTGTAGGTCAGCCCGGCCGCGTTGATGACGATGCCGTCCGCAACGCCGCGCGCTTCCTGAATCCAGTCGATCAGCTGGCCTTCCCAGTTCGATTGCAGGAAGCGCAGGTCGACCTGCAGTGAAGCTGCCTTTTGCTCGCAGCGGGACTGCAGAACCGGAAAGCTGTCGGTGCCGTAGTTCTTGCTCGCGTCCAGGCCGTAGAGATTGGCGTTGGGGCCGTTCAGGAACCAGACGGTAATGGGGGCGGTTGTTGTCGGATTGAGGGTCATGTTTGGGTGCCTCAGGCGTCGTGCGGCCGTGTGGCCAGCATGGCGGGCAGGCTCTGGAAAGCTTCGTTCCATCGATCGGCCCGGCGGCACTGCGCGCGCCAGTCCAGTTCGGGGAAACGGAAGTCGAGATAACCCAGCGCGCAGCCGATGGCGATCTCGCCGATGGTCGGTTTTTCGACGACGAGTTCTGGCGCGACGGCTTCGATCGAAACGAGGCAGGCTTCGACCTTCTTCAGAAGCACGCTTCGCCATTCCGGCCATTGGAATTCGGCGGGTCGCGCGGTCAGCTCATAGCGCGCGAGCAGCGCGGCATCGAGCAGACCGTCGCCCATCGCCTGTCGCGTCAGGGCGGTCCAGCGTTCAGTACCCAGTGGCGGAAAGACCGACTCGCCGCCTGTGGCGCTGGCCAGGTATTCGCAGATCACCCGGCTGTCGTAGAGCGCCTGGCCGTCTTCGAGGATCAGTGTCGGCACCTTGGCCAACGGGTTGTGCGCCGCAATGCGCGGATCGCGGCGTACCGGATGCGCAGCGCTGTCCAGCAGCTGGATGCGGTCGACCTGCCCGGTCAGGTGCGCGCACACCATGACCTTGCGGACGAACGGCGAAGTAGGGGCGTAGAGAAGTTGGAGCATCATTTCTGTGGGCTGAATACGCTGATACCTTCATCGGGAAACCCAAGCCCGGCCACCGAGCCGACCGGCCATTGCTGCATGGCACCCAGTCCGCCGCTGCGCACCGTGACGACCTGCCGGGCCGTCATCGGTATGTCGACGTCGACGAACGTGTCGACGTGATCGCCCTGGAACACATGGTTGATGACGGTGCCGCTTAGGACGGAGCCGGGATGCAGGCTTTCCAGCCGGACATGTTCCGGGCGCACATACACGTCGAGCCGCTCGCCCTCGTGCGATCCGTTGACCAGTCGGTCGTGCGGGAGGCTGATGAGTCCCGAGCCCAGTCGCAGATGGATGTCGGTGGCGGTGTGCCCGTGGTAGCGGGCCGGGAGGATGTTCACATCGCCAAGGAATGACGCAACGAACGGGTCCTGCGGGTTCTGGTAGAGGTCGGCGGGCGAGGCGATCTGGCGGATGACACCGGCCGACATCACCGCGATGCGGTCGGACATCGCGAGCGCTTCGCCCTGGTCGTGGGTCACGAAGACAGTGGTGAGGCCCAGGCGGCGCTGGATCTCCCGTATTTCCACCTGCATCGAACCTCGCAGGCTCTTGTCCAGCGCGGAGAAGGGTTCGTCGAGCAGCAGCACCTTCGGTTCGATCACCAGCGCGCGAGCCAGTGCCACACGCTGCTGCTGGCCGCCCGAGAGCTCGCGTGGCTTGCGGTGCCCGAGGTCGTCGAGCCTGACCATGGCCATGACACGCGCGACGCGTTGTGCGATCTCGTCTTTGGGCAAGCCCCGCATGCGCAGGCCGTAGCCGATGTTGCGTTCCACGTTCATGTGAGGGAAGAGCGCGTAGTTCTGGAACACGATGCCGATCTCGCGCCTGTGCGGCGGATCGGTAGTGACCGGCTGTCCGTCGATGAATATCTCGCCGCCATCGGCTTCCGCAAAACCCGCGATCAGGTTGAGCAGCGTCGTCTTGCCGCAGCCGGACGGTCCCAGCAGCGTGAGGAACTCACCGCGCGCGATCTTCAGCGAGACCTCGTGCAGCACGGTCTGGTCGTTGTATTTCTTGACGACCCCTTCGAGGCTGACGGCGATGTCGTTCTTCACAGCATTCATGCACGCACGATAAGTCGCATCGCCCGCCGCGGCGCTTTGCTTTTTCCTAAGCCCTGAGTCCGAAAAACGTGGTTCTCAAATAGCGCGGGCGTCTTCAGACTCGCCGGGACGCGACCTCTCGGTCCGACTTCTTCAGGAACTCCAATGGCAGTGGAACAAATCAATACGCTGGTGATCGGTGCGGGCCAGGCGGGTATCGCAATGAGCGAGCATCTCTCTCTGATGAAGGTGCCGCACGTCGTGCTCGAGCGCAAGCGGATCGCGGAACGCTGGCGGTCGGAGCGTTGGGATTCGCTGGTCGCCAACGGACCGGCATGGCACGACCGGTTCCCAACGATGAATTTCGACGACGTCTCTCCCGATGCATTTCCCCCGAAGGAACGCATGGCGAAGTATTTCGAGGACTACGCCGCCATGCTGAATGCGCCGGTGCGCACAGGCGTCGACGTCACGCAGGTCGAGCGCCACGTCGGCCGCCCCGGCTTCAAGGTGACCACGTCCGACGGTGTATTCGACGCGACCAATGTGGTCGTGGCCACCGGGCCGTTCCAGACGCCGGCCTATCCGAAGATCGTTCCAGAGAGCGAACCGATCCGGCAACTGCATTCGTCGGCTTACAAGAATCCCGGCCAGCTGGTCGACGGTGCCGTGCTGGTGGTCGGGGCCGGCGCCTCGGGCTCGCAGATCGCCGAAGAGCTGCGCAAGGCAGGCAGGACGGTGTACCTGTCGGTGGGCGAGCATTACCGGCCGCCGCGCTCGTACCGCGGGCGCGACTACGTCTGGTGGCTGGGTGCGCTCGGGTTGTGGGACGAGATCAGGATCAAGCCGAAGAAGAAGCATGTCGCCTTCGCCGTGAGCGGCTACGAGGGCGGCAAGACCATCGATTTCCGCCGTCTGGCGCATTCCGGCATTCAACTGGTGGGGCTGACCGGCGCGTACCGGGACGGTGTCATCGCGTTCGAAGAAGGGCTGGCGGACAACATCGCCGCCGGCGACCAGGCCTACTTCGACGTGCTGCGCGATGCGGATGCCTACATCGAACAGAACGGACTGCCGTTTTCGCCGGAGCCCGATGCCTGGGAACTGCTGCCGGACCCGGAGTGCCTGACGAATCCGATTCGCAGCCTGGACCTCGAGAAAGCCGGCGTCACGACGATTCTCTGGGCGACCGGCTTCACCTCCGACTACAGCTGGCTGCCGGCGAGTGCTTTCGACGACAAGGGCGAGCCGTTCCACAAGCGGGGTATCGCAGCCGAAAGCGGGATCTATTTCCTGGGGCTGCCGAACCTCGTCAACCGGGCATCGTCCTTCATCTACGGTGTCTGGCACGACGCGAAGTACATCGCCGACCACATCGCGCTCCAGGACGGGTACCGGTCCTACGGCAAGGCTTGAGCCTGCATCGCCGCGATATGCGGATCGTAGAAGCTCGCCGCACTCATGCCGGGTATGTACTGGTCTGAGATATAGGAACGGCATCGCGCCATGAAGACGCTGGTCAGTCTCGACTGCTTGACTGGTTTGTAGGTTGCGAGACCGAGCAGCATTGGCCGGTGGGTGCCGGCGAGGCGGACCCGCACCATGCGCTTGCCGTCGAGCGACTGATTGGATTTGGGCCGCACGTTGAACAGCGCGTAGCCGATGCCGTTGGCCACCATGGACCGCACGACTTCCTCCGATTTCGATCGCGCGACGATGTTCGGCGTGACGCCAGCCTTGGCGAACAGCGATGTGAAGTATTCGCGGCTGGTCGGAAGGTCCAGCAGGACGAAAGGCTGGGGTGCCAATTCCTCGAAAGTAACGGCCTTTTGCTCGGCCAGCGGATGCAGTTCGCTGACCAGTACATAGGGCGGCAGCGTCGCCAGACTCTCGAATTCGATGTCGTCGTCAAGGTGCAGGTCGTAGGTGATCGCCAGGTCGATTTCGAGCGCATGCAGCTTGTTCATCAGCACCACCTGATCGCCCTCAACCATCTGCACTTCGACTTTTTCGAAAGCGCGCGAAAAACCGAAGATCACCTCTGGCGCGATCATCGCGGTGAGCGACTGGAAGCTTCCCACCCGCAGCGAGCCCTGCATGATGTTGCTCGAATCCGAGGCGATTTCGTAGAGGCGCGACGATCTTTCAAGCACGTCCTCGCACTGCCGCAGGACCAGCGTGCCGATGGCGGTCAATCCCAGCCCCTTCGACGGATGACGGACGAACAGCTGGACGTTGAGCTCAATCTCGATGTGCGCGATGGCAGCGGAGATGGAGGGCGAAGAGATGTGGATGTGCGCGGACGCCGCGGCGATGCTGCCGTGCTTGGCAGTCGCAACGAAATACTCCATCTGGCGCAAGGAAACGCGGTTGAGCATATCGGGGTGGTGAAGGCGCCGTCGGCGGGCGCTGATGGGTCAACGACCCAGTGTACCGACAGCCCTTTTCAGCGGTCGCCCGGCACGCCGTAGCTCGGCGCCGCACGCGGGTCGAGCGCCCGCGTGACGTAGGCCTGCAACTGCGGCTCGTAGATTTTCCAGGTGTCGTAGAGCGCCTGCACGGGATCGTCGTCCACCCAGTCGAGCCGCAGGTCCACCACCGGCCAGTTCTGTCCGCCGTAGACCAGCAGCCCCGCCGAATGTACCGGGCCTTCCTCGCCGCCGGCGACTTGGCCGGCAAGCATCGCCTGCATCAGGCGCTCGGCCAGCGACCCTTTCGCATTCTCGAAGGCCGACAGCATGGCCTGCGGCACTTCGCGCGTGAGGAGCATGTTGCCGGCGCAGGCGGCATCGGTGCCGGTCGCGCTGGCCAGCGTGCCCAGCGCGTTGGCGCCGGTGAAGACAACGGGCGGGTTGTGCGCGTCGATGGCCATGATCTGGCGGTAGTCGATGAACGGCCGCTTCCGCAGTTCGGCGACGGCTTGCGACGGTGTGAGGCCGCTGGCGATGAGGTCCAGCGCGAGCGGACCGAGGTCCGGGTCGGTGATGTTCTGGCTGGCCGCTGCGCCCACGCCCCTGCGGCCGCGGATGCAGCGCGAAGCGACTGCCGGCGACGACGAAGACACGGCCGCGCCGAACTGTCCGGTGGTCTTGCAGCGCGCGATGATGGAGAAGGTCATGGCGGCCGGCTCAGTCCGCTGCGTCGGGAATGACGGCAGTGGCGTCGATCTCGACCAGCCATTCTGGGCGGGCGAGGGCCGACACCACGATGCCGGTCGACACCGGAAACACGCCCTTGAGCCAGCGGCCGACGACCAGATACACCGCTTCGCGATAGCGCGGATCGACGAGGTAGATGGTGACCTTGCAGATGTGTTCGAGTTCGCCGCCGGCTTCCTTGAGCAGCATGGCGATGTTGGCCATGGCCTGCTCGGTCTGTCCTGTCACGTCGCCG
>JAQGMX010000166.1 GCA_028292145.1 Variovorax sp. | reverse complement strand
TGGCGAAAACCATGCGCACCGACCAGTCGATCCTGGTGAACCTCTCCGGTCGCGGCGACAAGGACATCGGCACCGTCGCCGACCTGTCGGGCGTCGAGTTCTACGACCGTCCGTCGATGCGCGGCATGAACGTGAAGGGCGGCAAAGCATGAGCCGCATTGCCGCCACATTCGCCGCGCTTGCGCAGGACGGCCGCAAGGCGCTGATTCCCTATGTCACTGCCGGCTATCCGTTCGCCGATATCACGCCGGGGCTGATGCACGGCATGGTCGCCGCCGGCGCCGACGTGATCGAGCTCGGCGTGCCCTTTTCCGACCCGATGGCCGACGGCCCGGTGATCCAGAAAGCCGGCGAAGCCGCGCTGGCGATGGGCGTCGGCACGAAGCAGGTGCTGGCGATCGTCGCGGCCTTCCGCCAGACCGACAACACCACACCCGTCGTTCTGATGGGCTATGCCAACCCGGTCGAGCGCTACAACGGCGTGCACGGCGCCGGCAGCTTCGTGCGCGACGCGGCTGCGGCGGGCGTCGACGGGCTGCTGGTGGTCGACTATCCGCCGGAAGAATGCGAGGTTTTTGCGGGCGAGTTGCGCGATGTCGGCATCGACCTGATCTTTTTGCTGGCGCCGACCAGCACCGACGCGCGCATGGCGCAGGTCGCACGTATCGCGACCGGCTACGTCTATTACGTGTCGCTCAAGGGCGTGACCGGCGCCGGCAACCTCGACACCGAGGCTGTCGGAAAGATGATTCCGCGCATCCGCGAGCACGTGAAAGTGCCGGTCGGTGTGGGCTTCGGCATCCGCGACGCACGCACCGCGCAGGCGGTCGGCTCGGCGGCGGACGCGGTCGTGATCGGCACCAAGATCCTTCAGCTGCTCGAAGGCCAGCCGCGCGAGCGCGTCGTGCCGGTGGTCGCCGAATTTCTCGCCGGCATCCGGCAGGCGCTCGACGAATTGCCGAGTGCGACGGCCAAGAACGCGGCTGGCCGATAATCCCCGACCGCCCTCACCCGACAGGACTGACCCATGAGCTGGCTCGAAAAACTGCTGCCCCCGAAGATCGCGCAAAAAACCGACCCCAGCGAGCGCCGCCAGGTGCCCGAAGGTCTGTGGATCAAATGCCCGAGCTGCGAAACGGTGCTCTACAAGACCGACCTGGAGCACAACCAGAACGTCTGCCCGAGCTGCACGCACCATTTCCGGATCGGCGCACGCGCGCGCCTGAACACGTTTCTCGACGCCGAAGGCCGCTACGAACTCGGCCAGGAAGTGCTGCCGGTCGACGCGCTGAAGTTCAAGGACAGCCGCAAGTACCCCGAACGGCTCAAGGAAGCGCTGGAGAACACCGGCGAGACCGATGCGCTGGTGGTCATGGGCGGTTCGGTGCGCAGCATCAGCGTGGTCGTCGCCTGCTTTGAATTCGAATTCATGGGCGGCAGCATGGGCAGCGTGGTCGGCGAGCGCTTCGTGCGCGGTGTCGAGACCGCCATCGAGCAGAAGGTGCCGTTCATCTGCTTCACCTCCACCGGCGGTGCGCGCATGCAGGAAGGCCTGCTGTCGCTGATGCAGATGGCCAAGACCAACGCCGCGTTGACCCATCTGGCGAAAAAAGGGCTGCCCTACATCAGCGTGCTGACCGACCCGACGATGGGCGGCGTGTCGGCCGGCTTCGCCTTCGTCGGCGACGTCGTGATTGCCGAACCCAAGGCGCTGATCGGCTTTGCCGGGCCGCGCGTGATCGAGTCGACCGTGCGCGTGACGCTGCCAGAAGGCTTCCAGCGCTCGGAATTCCTGCTGACCAAGGGCGCGATCGACCTGATCAGCGACCGCCGCGAGCTGCGCAAGACGATTGCGAGCACGCTGGCCATGCTCCAGCGCCTGCCCGCCGACGCTGTCAGCTGAGCCTGAAAACCTGTCCCATCAGGTTGCCGAGCACGATGCCGACGACCTGAACCACTACGATGGCGGCGAGCGGCGACAGGTCGACGCCGCCGACCAGCGGGATGAAACGGCGGAACGGCCGAACCAGGGGTTCGGCCAGCCGCCCGATCAGGTCGAGCATCACCATCGACACGTTCGGTATCCACGAGAGCACCGCGTAGACCACCAGCACCACGGTGAGCCCCGACACGGCGAGTTGCGCGAGCGCAATCAGCGACACCAGCGGCAGGATCGCATAGTTCCCGACGCCGCCGGCCAGCAGCATCAGCAGCAGGATCTTGACCGTCACCAGCAGCCAGGCCGCGATGGCGCTCGCCAGATCCCAGCGCTTGACGGACGGCACGATGCGACGCAGCGGCAGCACGATCCAGTCGGTCACCGCAAAGACGAAACGCCCGAGCGGATTGCCGAAAGGTACGCGGTGGTATTGCATGTACAGCCGGAGCAGGCACGCGCCGCCCAGCAGGCCGACGATGACGTCGAGCAGGAACGAGGGGATCTGATAGAGCATGGCGCGCGGTCGTGAAAGGGAATGCGATGATAGCCAGCGAGGTTTCAACGATGACGACACAACCCCTTCTGCACACCCTGCCATTGTTTCCCCTGGGAACGGTGCTCTTTCCCGGCGGCTTCCTGCCGCTGCGCATCTTCGAGGTCCGCTACCTCGACATGATCGGCAAATGCCACAAGAACGGCGTGCCGTTCGGCGTCGTGAGCGTGACGCAAGGCACCGAGGTGCGACAACCCGGCGGCCCGATCGGCGGCGCCGAAAGCTTCTCGTCGGTCGGCACGCTGGCGGTGATCCGCGAATTCGAGACGCCGCAGCCCGGCCTGATGCAGATCGAATGCGTCGGCACCCAGCGCTTTCGCATCACCCGCAGCGAGTTGCAGAAGCACGGACTCTGGACGGCGGACGTCGAAGCGCTTCCCGACGACATGGCGCTCGCCATCCCCGAAGACCTGAAGCACGCCGCCGACGCGCTGCGCCGCCTGGTCGAAACGCTCGAAGCGCGTCGGCAGGCCGAAGGCGGCGACGAGGACGGCATGCAGTTGCCGTTCACCAAGCCCTACCGCTACAACGACTGCGGCTGGGTCTCCAACCGCTGGAGCGAACTGCTGCCGCTGGAACCGGCGCTCAAGCAGCGGCTGATGGAACTCGACAGCCCGCTGATGCGCCTGGAACTGGTGAGCGACCTTCTCGGGCGCAACGGCATCACTGGCTAAAATCGAGGGTTCCGCCCTCGAATTCACGCATTCGCGCAACCCGCGCGTGCCATCCAGCTCTGCCATGACCGATTCCACGACCTCCCCCGCTGCCGTCGCCGCAGTTCCAGCCACGCCGGCCGTCGACGAAAACCAGCTGATCGCCGAACGCCGCGAAAAGCTCAAGGGAATGCGCGCGACGCATGCGGACGGCAAGGGCGTCACGTTCCCGAACGACTTCAAGCCGCAGCACCGCGCCATCGCGCTGCTCGCATCGCATGGCGAGGCGGACGCCGAAGTGCTCGAAGCGCAGGCATCGGTCGTCAGCATCGCCGGGCGGATGATGCTCAAGCGCGTGATGGGCAAGGCCAGCTTCGCGACCGTGCAGGACGCCACCGGCCGCATTCAGCTCTACGTGACGCGCGATGCCATCGGCGAAGAGGCCTACGCCGACTTCAAGCGCTGGGACCTGGGCGACATCGTCGGCGCCGAAGGCACGCTGATGAAGACCAAGACCGGAGAGCTGTCGGTCAAGGTAACGAAGATCCGCATGCTGACCAAAAGCCTGCGCCCGCTGCCGGACAAGTTCCACGGCATGGCCGACCAGGAGCAGAAATACCGGCAGCGTTATGTCGACCTGATCACCGACGAAAGCGCGCGCGACCGCTTCAAGACGCGCAGCAAGGCCGTGAGCGCGCTGCGTGAATTCATGGTCGCGAACGACTTCCTCGAAGTCGAGACGCCGATGCTGCATCCGATTCCCGGCGGCGCGAATGCCAAGCCGTTCAAGACGCACCACAACGCGCTCGACCAGGAAATGTTCCTGCGCATCGCGCCGGAGCTGTACCTGAAGCGCCTGATCGTCGGCGGCTTCGAGCGCGTGTTCGAGATCAACCGGAGTTACCGCAACGAGGGCATCTCGGTGCGGCACAACCCCGAGTTCACGATGATGGAGTTCTATGCGGCGTACTGGACGTACCTCGATCTGATGAACTTCACCGAAATGATCATCCGCACGATCGCGAAGAAGACGACCGGCGGCGAGCAGCTGACCTACCAGGGCAAGCCGGTCGACCTGAGCCAGCCCTTCGAGCGGTTGACGATCCGCGAGGCGATCGTCAAGCACACCGATGCCGGCACCAACGTCGACGACGCGACCTGGCTCGTCAACGCGCTGCGCAAGATCGGCCTGACCGAAGAAAAGAACAAGCTCTCGCAACGTAGCCTGGCCAGCCTGCAGGTGCTGTATTTCGAGGAAACCGTCGAAGAGAAGCTCTGGCAGCCGACCTTCATCATGGAACATCCGACCGAAATCTCGCCGCTGGCCCGTGCCAACGACGACCGCCCGGAGGTCACCGAGCGCTTCGAGCTCTACATCACCGGCCGCGAGTTCGGCAACGGCTTCAGCGAGCTGAACGACGCCGAGGACCAGGCCGCACGCTTCAACGCGCAGGTCGCGGCCAAGGACAGCGGCGATGACGAAGCCATGTTCTACGACCACGACTTCGTCCGCGCACTCGAATACGGCATGCCGCCAACCGGCGGTTGCGGCATCGGCATCGACCGTTTCATGATGCTGCTGACCGACTCGCCGAGCATCCGCGACGTCATCCTCTTCCCCGCACTCCGAAAAGAATCTTGACTCGCGCCCAGGCTTGGTTCCGCGGTGTTTCACGAATGCATCTAGGAATTCATGATCGGTATTGACTTCGGCACCTCCAACTCCGCCATCGCCTATGCCCCCGCCGGCGGACTGGCGCAGGCGCTTCCGCTCGAAGGCACGGCCAGCACCATGCCGACTGCGCTTTTCTACAACGCCGAAGACCGCACGACGCATTTCGGCCGCGACGCCATTGCGATGTATCTGTCAGGCGTCGAAGGCCGGCTGATGCGCTCGCTCAAGAGCCTGCTCGGCAGTTCGCTGATGCAGGAAACCACGGCGGTCTACG
>JAQGMX010000154.1 GCA_028292145.1 Variovorax sp. | reverse complement strand
AATCCGACCGCGCGGCGCGAACGCCCGCTACGCTGACCAGCGTGAACGCCATCCTGGTGCGCATCGCCGCCTGTCGGAAGCTCGGCTATGCCACCAACGCCGAAGAGCTGTTCCTCGGCGACATGGGCATCGCCGCAGCCATCGTCGACAGATCGGGTCGCGCACTGGGTGCGGTGCACGTCTCGCCGCCGACCAGCCGCTGGAGCATCGAGTCGGCACAAAAGACGCTGGCGCCCATGGTGATCGAGTGCGCACGAGCCATTTCAAGCGCGTTGTCGCATTGAACATCTATCGATTATCGATTCCCATGTAGCTATTGGCGATTCTTTGAAATGGATTGATTGGCACAGCATTTGCTTGAAGACGGCTGAGTTTTCCGACTTCGCCAAACCATCTCTTCCGAGGCTGCCCATGAATTCGACCCCGTCGCACCGTCCCGCCGATTCCTTGCGTCCACTCTGGACCGGCGTCGTCGCCGCAGTGGCTGCCGCCGCCGCCCTCGCCTGCGGCACCGCATCAGCGCAGGAAAAAACGTTGCGCATCGCGATGACCGCGGCCGACATACCGCGCACGCTGGGACAGCCGGACCAGGGTTTCGAGGGCAACCGCTTCACCGGCATCCCGATCTACGACGCGCTCACGCAGTGGGACCTGTCGAAGGCCGACGCGCCGAGCGTGATGATTCCCGGCGTCGCGACCTCCTGGGCGGTCGATGCCAAAGACAAGACCAAGTGGGTGTTCAAGCTGCGGCCGGGCGTGAAGTTCCATGAAGGCTCGGCCTTCAATGCCGATGCCGTGGTCTGGAACGTCAACAAGGTGCTCGACAAGGAAGCGCCGCAGTTCGACCCGAGCCAGGTCGGCGTGACGGCCTCGCGCATGCCCACGCTGCGCAGCGCCCGCAAGATCGACGACATGACCGTCGAGCTGACCACCAGCGAGCCCGATGCGTTCCTGCCGATCAACCTGACCAACCTGTTCATGGCCTCGCCGGCACACTGGCAGAAGAAGTTCGACGCGGCTGCAGGCGCGACGCCGGCCGACAAGTCGAAAGCCGCATGGACCGCCTTCGCCGCCGACCCTTCCGGCTCCGGCCCGTTCAAGGTCACGCGCTTCGTGGCACGCGAACGTCTCGAGCTGGCTGCCAACAAGACCTACTGGGACGCCAAGCGCGTGCCGAAGATCGACAAGGTCGTGATGCTGCCGATGCCTGAAGCCAACGCGCGCACCGCTGCGCTGCTCGGCGGCCAGGTCGACTGGATCGAAGCGCCCGCGCCCGACGCTATGCCGCAGATCACGCAGCGCGGTTTCAAGATCTATTCCAATGCGCAGCCGCACGTGTGGCCGTGGCAGCTGTCCTTCGTCGAAGGCTCGCCGTGGCTCGACAAACGCGTGCGCCAGGCAGCCAACCTGTGCATCGACCGCGGCGGCATGAAGCAGTTGCTCGGCGGCATGATGGCCGAGCCCAAAGGCACCGTGCCGCCCGGCCATCCATGGTTCGGCAAGCCGACCTTCGACATCAAGTACGACGTGAAGGCCGCACAGGCGCTCATGACGCAGGCCGGCTATTCGGCCGCCAAGCCGATCAAGGTGAAAGTGCAGATCTCGGCCTCTGGCTCCGGCCAGATGCAGCCGCTGCCGATGAACGAGTTTGCGCAGCAGTCGTTGAAAGCATGCTTCTTCGACGTGCAGTTCGACGTCATCGAATGGAACACGCTGTTCACCAACTGGCGCAAGGGCGCGAAGGACCCGTCGGCCAACGGCGCCAACGCGACCAACGTGAGCTTCGCGGCGATGGACCCGTTCTTCGCGATGGTCCGCTTCGTCAGCACCAAGGCGTTCCCGCCGGTGTCGAACAACTGGGGCTACTACGGCAATGCCGAAGTCGACAAGCTCGTCGCCGACGCGCGCACCAGCTTCGACGACAAGCAGCGCGATGCGGCGCTGGCCAAGCTGCACGAGCACATCGTCGACGACGCGCCGTTCGTCTGGATCGCGCATGACGTGGGTCCGCGCGCGATGTCGGCGAAGGTGAAGAACGTGGTGCAGCCGAAGAGCTGGTTCATCGACATCGCAACCATGACGATGGACTGACCAAGGACAAGGCAAGCCTTCAAAGCCAGCCCATGTTCGCCTACCTCTTCCGCCGCGTGATCTACGCGCTGCCGATCATGATCGGCGTCGCGCTCGTTTGCTTCCTGCTGGTCCATCTCGCGCCCGGCGATCCGCTGGTGTCGATCCTGCCGCCGGACGCGTCGGCCGAGCTTCAGGCGCAGCTCCGCGAGCTCTACGGCTTCAACCGGTCGTTGCCTGAGCAGTTCGCGATGTGGGTCTGGCGCGCGCTGCACGGCGATCTGGGCGTCTCGATCGCGAGCAACCGGCCGGTCGCCCTGGAGGTCATGACCGCCGTCGGCAACACGCTGCGGCTCGCGGTTGTCGCCACCTTCATCGGCTTCGTGCTGGGCTGCCTGTTCGGCTTCGTGGCCGGCTACTTCCGCAACTCGTGGCTCGATCGCTCGGCTTCGATGCTGTCGGTGCTCGGCGTGAGCGTGCCGCATTACTGGCTCGGCATGGTGATGGTCATCGTGTTCAGCTCGCAGCTGATGTGGCTGCCCGCAACCGGCGCCGGGCCGGGCGGGTCGAGCGACTGGGCATGGGACTGGGAACACCTGCAATTCCTCGTGCTGCCCGCGATCACGATGTCGGTGATCCCGATGGGCATCATCGCGCGCACGGTGCGGGCGCTGGTGGCCGACATCCTCGACCAGGAATTCATCGTCGGCCTGCGTGCCAAGGGGCTGACGCATTTCGGCGTGTTCCGCCACATGGTGAAGAACGCGGCGCCAACCGCGCTGGCCGTGATGGGTCTGCAGCTCGGCTATCTGCTCGGCGGCTCGATCCTGATCGAGACCGTGTTCTCCTGGCCCGGCACTGGCTTCCTGCTGAACTCCGCCATCTTCCAGCGCGACCTGCCGCTGCTGCAGGGCACGATCCTGGTGCTGGCGATGTTCTTCGTGGTGTTGAACCTGCTGGTCGACGTGCTGCAGACGCTGCTCGATCCCCGCATCGCAAGGGCCTGAAACCATGTCCACACTGATTGCATCGCAAGCCGACATCGCGCCGCTGCCCGCGCAGCGCTCGCGCGGCTACTGGACCTCGGCGATGCTGCGTTTCACGCGCGATCCGGTCGCCATGGGCGCGGCCTTCGTCGTGCTGCTGCTGATCTGCATCGCCGTCTTCGGACCGTGGCTCGCGCCTTCCGATCCCTATCAATCGTCGATGCTGAAACGCTTGAAGCCGATCGGCACCGAAGGCCTGCCGCTGGGCAGCGACGAGCTGGGTCGCGACATGCTGTCCCGGCTGATCGTCGGCGCGCGGCTGTCGCTCTTCATCGGCATCACGCCGGTGATTTGCGCCTTCATGCTGGGCTCGGTGATCGGCATCGTGGCCGGCTATGCGGGCGGCATCGTCAACACGCTGATCATGCGGACCATCGACGTGTTCTATGCGTTCCCGTCGGTGCTGCTGGCCATCGCGCTGTCGGGCGTGCTGGGCGCGGGCATCTTCAATTCGCTGATCTCGTTGACCATCGTCTTCATCCCGCAGATCGCCCGGGTGGCCGAGAGCGTGACCACGCAGGTGCGCGGGCGCGACTATGTCGAGGCGGCGCGCGCATCGGGCGCGAACGCCTTCACCATCGTGCGGGTGCATGTGCTGGGCAACGTGCTCGGCCCGATCTTCGTCTACGCGACCAGCCTGATCGCGGTGTCGATGATCCTGGCCTCGGGCCTGTCCTTCCTCGGCCTCGGCGTGAAGCCGCCGGAGCCGGAGTGGGGCCTGATGCTCAACACGCTGCGCACCGCCATCTACGTGCAGCCATGGGTCGCGGCGCTGCCGGGCCTGATGATCTTCATCACCTCGATCACCTTCAACCTGCTGTCGGACGGCCTGCGTTCGGCGATGGACAACAAGGCATGAGCGCCATGAGCCTGCACGAAGACATCGGCGGACCGGCGCAGCCGCTGCTCACCATCCGGGGCTTGCAGAAGCACTTCCCGCTCAAGAAAGACCCGTTCGGTCGCGGCGGCGGCGTGGTACGCGCGGTCGACGGCGTCGACTTCGAGGTTATGAAGGGCGAGACGCTCGGCGTGGTCGGCGAATCGGGCTGCGGCAAGTCGACGACGGCGCGGTTGCTGATGCAATTGATCGACCCGACGGCCGGCGAAGTCGTGTTCGACGGCCGCTTGGTCGGCGGCCGCGAACTGCCGCTGAAGGAGTTCCGCCGCCAGGTGCAGATGGTGTTCCAGGACAGCTATGCGTCGCTCAACCCGCGCCTGACCATCGAGGATTCGGTGGCCTTCGGGCCGCAGGTGCACGGCGTGCCGAAGAAGGAATCGGTGGCCCGCGCGCGCGATCTGCTGGCGCGTGTCGGTCTGGCGCCGCAGCGCTTCGCGGAGCGCTATCCGCATGAGCTGTCCGGTGGCCAGCGCCAGCGCGTGAACATCGCGCGCGCGCTCGCGCTGCAGCCGCGCATGGTGATCCTCGACGAGGCGGTGTCGGCGCTCGATAAATCGGTCGAGGCTCAGGTCATCAACCTGCTGCTCGACCTGAAGGCCGAGTTCGGCCTCACCTACGTCTTCATCAGCCACGACCTGAACGTGGTGCGCTACATGAGCGACCGCGTG
>JAQGMX010000153.1 GCA_028292145.1 Variovorax sp. | reverse complement strand
CCGAAGCGGCGAACACGTTCCGCAATCTGCTGAGCGAAGAAGGCGCCGTGGTCAAACGCGGCGAGGGCGAGCGTCAGAAGGAAGAGAAGGTCGCGGATTTCCGGATCGCGATGAAGTGGCTGATCGGACAGGCCGAGCATGCGACTTCGCGTCAGCGCTACAAGGGGCTGGGGGAGATGAATCCGGAGCAGCTGTGGGAAACGACGATGGACCCGACCGTGCGACGGTTGCTGCGGGTGCAGATCGATGACGCGATTGAAGCGGATCGGGTGTTCACGATGCTGATGGGCGATGAGGTGGAGCCGCGTCGGGAATTCATTGAGCAGAATGCGTTGCGGGCTGCGAATATTGATGTTTGAGAAACGCTGAGCGGCGCGTGGCTGAAGAATGCTGCGATTTGACCGGTGAAATGAATATCCGGATTCGGTTGGTTGAATGAACAAAGGCGCTTTTTAGGCGCCTTTGTTGTTTGGTTAATGCCGGGGGGCTTCGGATGCTCACGATGCAATGTTTCGCAACGGAATTAATTCAGCACTACTCGGCCCGGGCCAATCGTCGTGACTTATAAAAGAACAGATGATGGCAGCATGGTTCTCAAAGCCTCGCTCGAGTCGGTCGTCATTAACCCTACGCTGTTTATAAATGGCGTTGAACAGCATTTCACCCGCTATATTCAAAAGCTCAGAAAAACTAAAGACCAAGGCTTGGTAGAAAATTTAATTAGCGCGATTGATCTGAAGTGGGATCTGGGCAAGCCGGGACGAACGATCGGCCTTACTGAGCGATTCGCTTCTGCCGCTTTGCGCCCAAAGCAAGCTTTCGCAGCACATAAGCCAATTTCTCGACCTTAACCATCTCCGCACCTACATACCCAGCCGCGCCTCACCAGTAGACATCCTGGCTAAAAGTTATCAGCCGCAAATTTCGAAATATCCCGCGCCATTTCTTTCAGTGCATTCGCTCGCGTAACCACGAACCGCGCCAGTTGCCGAACAAACGCGATCTCCTCTCCCACATACACAGCGTCCTCCGCTTGTTTCGGCGCTTCCTGCATCGCCAGCTCACAAAGCCGCGTTAGTTCACGCGCGAAGTACTTGCGATCAACGCCCATGCGCACGCAGAAATCGGCAAGCGCAAATGAGCGCACGTCCTTCAACACAAACTCGTCCCCGAAGGCCATCGCCAGATCGTGGTGAAAGTTCTCGTATTGAACGACGCTCACAAGGTCGTACAGCGGCGTCGGCGTGAGCCCCGTGCGGTCGACGAAAAAGGAAATGTTCTTCCCGTGCGCGTCGCTGTTGCCGAAGAGCAGCGTTGTAACTGCCCAAAGAACCAGCCGCTGCATGCCCAGCGCCGGCTCGACGAGCGCGGACCTCAGCGTGCCGAGCTTCTCGAAGCTGGCGCCGTCGCGAATGTTGCGGACGTCGGGGTGCTCACCCACGTTTCGTTCGTACTTCGCGCTTACCGGCAAGTCCAATGCCTGGCACCCGTCAATGATGTGAATTCGCTCCACCCCGTGCGCTGTCTGGCGTCGGTCGAAGCGCTCGATGCTCAACACCGGCGACGGCACCCTCAGGATGCTGACCTGCGCCGCGCACGGTGCTTTCCAGCGCCGCAGACTGATCCGGTTGGCCAGCAGCATGCAGTAATGCTCATTGGCGACCATGCAAGGCGCGCTCGTGCCTGCAGGCTCCGGCTTCAGGATGTGCGTGGACGACAGCGACCCGTCGACCAGAAAAAGCTCGCCGCCGTCGATGGTCACCAATAGCTTGTCTTGATGTCCTGCGATGGACATGCGGACCTTGCCGTCCCAACGGTTGAACGGTTCGTTCGCTCGATCGTCGATTCGCGCCTGAAGCTCTTCAAACGAAACGCGCCGTCTCAGCGGCAACTGCTCCGTCGACGTTCGGCCGACCGCCGCAAAACCAAGCGCGCCTGCCGTTTCATGCCCCAGATGACGAAGAAGCCCGAAGACGTTGCTGCGCGCCACCCGCGCATCGGTCGCCGCAACAGCCAGCGCTTCGCCTTCGGGAAGGAGGTTTTCCAGAAAACGACGGATGACGTGCGAATCCGCACGGCCTTCCAAGGGCAGCTTTGGAGAAAGCGGGTACCGAGAAGGCAGCGCAAGCCAAGCCGGGTCGTAGTCGAACTGAAAGGCATCCGCTGCCTGATCGTAGCCAAGGGTGCCGACGCGCTGACTTCCCGCGTTCACCTCCAGCATGTAGCCGTCCGTCATTGCGACGCGTCCAAATCCGCGGCTTTGCCGAGCATCGCCTCGACGGCAGGAACATCGGCCTTCGGCAAGACAAGCATGCGAAGGCCGAGTCCCTCCAGAACCAACATGAGCTTGTCGACAGTGACGGGCTTGCCGTTTTCCAGGCGCGAAAGCACATCGCTCGAGATGCCACTGAGCGCGGCAGCGTCGTCGATGCGCATCTGCGCCTGCGCGCGTCGATTGCGCACCAGCTTGCCAAGATGCGAGAGCGTCGGCGCCGTCGGACCTCTATTAGGATCGAATTCAGGAAGAGTGCGCGCCATATAGTTTCGATATTTCGGAACTATATCAGCAAAATGCGCCGAGGCACGATAGTTTCGTTTTTACGGAATTAAAGAGCTATAGATCCTTTTTTTCCTTAGTTTCGGCAAACCCGGTACCGCAGGGGCCTTTCCGCGACCCTGTTTGCCGAACGGGTAAGCATCGACCCAAAAACGTTGGCACGCATGGAAGCCGGCGCCTTTTCGACGGCAGCATTCGCCGGAGGGCCTTGGGTTCGGGGTCTTCGCCAACAGTGCGCATGCGAACCTACCTGGCCCTGAATAACCATTTCGAGCAGGGGAGCGACCGGCTTGCGGCGACGACATGACGCCAAGTCGATGTCGAGGTCAGGAAAACACGATGGTCAAAACTGCGGCAGCAACGATGGCGCCGAAGAAAATCAGTGCATCGAGACGACAGGCGATACGCCAAATCGACCCCGGAACTTTGCTCGCAAATTGGCGAATCCTGTCGGCGCCAGGATGGCCGTGAGGAAGTGCTGCTGCCATGGCAAGGAAACAGACGATCAGAAGGATGGCTGCACAGGACACAGCAAAAACAACTGCCGCGAAAACGCCAACGCTCAAGACAATTCCAGTCATATCAGCATTCTGTTCCGTTCGCAGTTGCTCGACAACGCGCGTTCAAGGAGCAAAGGAACCATTGCCAATTAGAGCTGTGAGGCGATCGACGGGAAATGCCAACCAACGTTCGCGTACGTAAACCGACTGCCTACCAACCTCCGCTACCGGGTCCGCCTTTGAAGGGCCCAGCCAAATCGGGAGTGATCCAGCCCCCATAGAAGGGCCCCGCCTGTGGGACGACCTTTGATCCGCCGACACGGCAGTCCAGATTGTGGGCATAGAAGGCCACGCAGCCGGCGAGAGGCTCGGCACCTGACAAGGGATGGGGGTAGCTCCAGGCGACCTGGTCCAGGCGGCGTGCGCCGTCCACCAGATTCCAATAGCGCGCCGGACCCTTCCACTCGCAGAACGAGCCATCGCCAGCGGGCTGCAACAATCCGGGCTGTACGTCGACCAGCGGCAGGTAGAAAGTAGGCGGATGGGCCGTTTCGCGGACTGCCCAGGCGGCGCGGGTGCGCGCTACCTCGAGATGGCCCCAGAGCACGACGATTTCACGCGCTTCGCGTACGAGCTCTGGCGGCCTCGGGAAATCCCAAACCGAAATCTGTCCTGACGCAGGGACATCGGCGAACGGAGGTCGCTCTTGCCCTCGCCAAAGCCACTGCGCGCGGGCGCTCTCAAGCCATTTGGAATCGCTGCTCATGAGGGCTAAAAGGATACAAGCTCCCCACCCTCACCGCAGCCCCGCCAAGAATTCCATCACAGCCCCGTTGAACCGCTCAGCCGCCTCCAAATGCGGCACATGCCCCACGCCCTCGAATTCCACGAGCCGAGCCCCCGGAATACGCTTCTGCGCATCCTTCCCCAACTGCGGGAAATTCCCCAGATTCTTCACAGCCTCCGGCGGCGCAAATCGTCGACCGAAAACGGTGCGATCCAGTTGCCCGATAGCAAGCAATACCGGCACATTCAACTTCGGCAGTTCTCCATAGATTGGCCCCTCGTAAATCATCTGATACGTCAACGCCGACACATGCGCAAAGCGCGGGTACTCCGGACTGCGCTGAACCCGTGCGAACTGCTCGACGAAGCGCTCGAATTCCGGCCGGTAGTTGTCCTTGAAATAGCTTTTGATGAAGGTCCGGTAGCTGGTCGTGGTTTGCGCCATCTCCTGCTTGAGAAGTTCGGCCGTCGATTGCGGCGGAATTGCCGGAACGTAATCTTCCAGCCCCAGCGGGTTCTCCAGCACCAGCGCAGTCACGCGCTCCGGATAGCGGCGCGCAAAATGCACACCCAGCATGCCTCCCATGCTGTTAGCCACGATGGCGACGCGGCCGACCTTCAGATGGTCCAGCACGCGCGCGCTGTTGTCGGCCAGCATGGCGAAGCTGTAGCGGATTTCCGGCTTGGACGATTTGCCGAAGCCGATCTGGTCCATGGCAATCACGCGATAGCCCTGCGCCGACAGCGCACGCAGCGTGTTGTCCCAATAGTCGGCGCCGAAATTCTTGCCGTGGAACAGCACTACGGTCTTGCCGTTGGGGTTGCGGGTCGGCTGCACGTCCATGTAGCTCATGCGCACCGGCCGGCCCTCCAGCTCGAACTGAAGGTATTGCACCGGATAGGGGTAGGCCCAGCCTTCCATGGCAACGCCGAGAGGTTCGGCGTTGTCGTAGCTGGGCGCGGCAGCGGCAGTTGCGGAGGGTGAGAAAGCAGGCTGGGAGGGCGCTTGCTGCTGGGTCGTGCAACCGGCCAGTAGCGCTGCGGCGAGCAGAAAAACGGTCTTGGGAAAGCGGCGAAAGATCATGCGAACCAGTTTATCGCTGTGCTTTCCAGGCCAGTGCGCGCGAAGAGCGCTGCGCCGGTCTATTGGAACCCGCCCACAATGCCGGACCATGAACAGTCCCGAATACCGCCGCGCGCCAATGAGTCTCCGGATCTGCTTCACATCCCTCACGGCCGCGCTGATCTTCGCCGTCACGCCGTCCACCGTCTCCGCCCAATCCCTGAACTGCAACGGCTCGTTGGTCAGCAAGGGCGACTCGCCCGTCTCGCTGCTTCAGAAATGCGGCGAGCCGATCTACCGCCAGCAAATCTGCCTGTCGATGCTGCAACTGGGCTGGGTGGTCACGCCTTTCCAACCCGGCAGTCCCAATGCGATCCTCGCTTCGCAATGCGTGCCCATGGAGGAATGGACCTATGACCGAGGGCCGGGGACGTTTCTCGGCGTCGTTCGCCTCTACAACGGCACGATCGAGTCGGTGCGCGACGGCGACCGCATCCGCTGACATCCTGCCGATACCCGCCGACACGTCAAGCCACCAGCACGCACTCCGCCCCGCACTCACTTTGCGCCAGCAACTCGTCGGTCCACCCGTCATATCCGAACGCCCGCAGGTAGGGCGCTTTTCCCGCCAACCGCACGACCCCGATGTACGCGCGCTTTCGGGTCACCGCGTCCATCGTGTAATACGCCTCCATCTTCGTCTCGATTCGCTGAATGGCGATCTCATGGCTGAGTCGCCATCGGTTGGCGTTGTTACCGATCTGCGTGATGTGCTCGTGGCCGGTCGCGTGTTTCGATTTCGTGATGCAGTTGACTTCAAGTTCTTTCATCTCAACAACTCTGTTAAATTTGTGCATCATTCAATGTGATGCATGCACAAGATCAGCTTAATTGGTTGAATCGAGATTTGAAGCGCATAATCATGCATCATTCGGATTGATGCACAATGATTTATGCGCTTAGTCAACTAGTCGAGGTTCGAGCGGGTCATCCGTTTCGGGGAAGCGTGCCGGTGGCCCATGCCGACGGTGTCGGCGATGACGGCGATGCGCGGGTCATTCAAATGCGGGATGTCTCATCTACCGGCGTCGTGGCTTGGCCAACGCTGGTGCGTACGTCGCTTTCCAGTTCCCGTTCGCCCGACTGGCTCCAGGACGGCGACTTGCTTTTCGCGGCGCGCGGCACGCGCAACTATGCGATCTGCCTCGAAGATGTGCCGGCCCGGACTGTTTGCGCCCAGTATTTCTTCGTGTTGCGCCGCAAGAAGACGAGTGCGCCGGCTGTTGTCTTGCCTGCCTACCTGGCCTGGCACATCAACAGCGGGCCCTCCCAGCGCTATCTTGCAAGCAATGCCGAGGGCACCGACCAGTTGAGCATCCGCCGCACGGTGCTCGAAGACATGCCGATCGCAATCCCGCCCCTCGACCGCCAGCAGCTTCTGGTATCGCTGGCCGAGGCCGCGACCCGGGAACGGCGCTGTCTCGAAGCGCTCATCCAGACCCGCGAACAGCAGCTCGACGCCCTGGCGCACCAGCTTCTGTCGCCCCGAACACTTTCCATCGACCGTCCTTATTGATCCAAATGAACGACACCGCGCTCAGCCAGGACACCATCAACGCCGCCGTCTGGGGCGCCTGCGACACCTTTCGCGGCACGGTGGAACCGGGCATCTACAAGGACTACGTCCTGACGATGCTCTTCCTCAAGTACATCTCCGACGTCTGGCAGGACCACTACGACCGCTACAAGCAAGAGCACGGCGACCATCCCGAGCTGATCGAGGAGCTGCTGAAGAACGAGCGTTTCGTGCTGCCGCCGAGCGCCAACTTCTACGCGTTGCACGCCACGCGCCACCAGCCGGGCAACGGCGAGCGCATCGACAAGGCGCTGCACGCGATCGAGGAAGCCAACCTCACCAAGCTGCGCGACGTGTTCCAGGACATCAGCTTCAATTCCGCCAAGCTGGGTGACGAAGCGCAGAAGAACGACATCCTGCGGCACCTGCTGGAAGATTTCGCCAAGCCGTCGCTGAACCTGGGCGAGCGCCGCGTCGGCAACCTGGACGTGATCGGCAATGCCTACGAATTCCTGATCAAGAACTTCGCCTCCACCAGCGGCAAGAAGGCCGGCGAGTTCTACACGCCGCCCGAAGTCTCGCAACTCATGGCGCGGCTGATGACGCCGCAGGCGGGCGACGAAATCTGCGATCCGACCTGCGGCTCGGGTTCGCTGCTGATGAAATGCGGGCAACTGATCCGCGCGCAGACCGGCAGCCGCAAATATGCGCTGTATGGGCAGGAAGCCATCGGCAGCACCTGGGCGCTGGCCAAGATGAACATGTTCCTGCATGCCGAGGACAACCACCGCATCGAGTGGGGCGACACGCTGCGCAACCCGAAGTTGCTCGACGGCCAGGGCCAGCTCAAGCATTTCGACATCGTGGTCGCCAATCCGCCGTTTTCGCTGGAAAAGTGGGGGCACGAGGCCGCCGGCAACGATCCGCACAAGCGCTTCCGTCGCGGACTGCCGCCGCGCACGAAGGGCGATTACGCGTTCGTGCTGCACATGGTCGAGACGATGAAGGCCGGCACCGGCCGGATGGCGGTGGTGGTGCCGCACGGCGTGCTGTTCCGCGGCGCGGCCGAAGGGAAGATCCGCCAGAAGCTGATCGAGGAAAACCTGCTGGACGTGGTGATCGGCCTGCCGGAGAAGCTGTTCTACGGCACGGGGATTCCGGCTGCGGTGCTTGTGCTGCGAAAGAATAGGACGGACGACAAGGTGCTGTTCATCGACGCCAGCCGGGCCTATCAGGATGGGAAGAACCAGAACCTGCTGCGGGCTGAGGATCTGGACACGATCGTCGCGACGGTCGATGCGCGGCAAAGCATCGCGAAATACGCGCACCTCGCGAGCCCGGCGGAGATTTCGGGGAACGACTTCAATCTGAACATTCCCCGGTATGTGGATACGTTCGAGGAGGCGGTTGCGATCGATCTGATGGCAGTGCGGGAGGAGCGGTTGAGGTTGAAGGCGGAGCTGGCGGTGCTGGAGGAGAAGATGGCTGGGTATTTGAGGGAGTTGGGGTATGAGTGAGTTTCGACTTTGGCAGAGCCCGCAAGGAAAATTTAGAAAGATTTCAGTTGTTGCAGAATTTGCAACAACTGGATCCAGTGCTCGAAAGCAACTATTCGGAAATTCCGAATGGTTCGTTTCGTATTCGAAACAACTTGACAATGAATAATTCAAAAGTTCTGCGCAACACCGAGTTTCTGCTTTATGAGACCGACGAACAAATCCGAATCGACGTGCAAACCGACGGCGATACAAGAAAGGCCGCAATGATCTTGCCTGAAGGATGGAAGCGCGTTCCTCTACATACCGTCGCAGAGGTTCGAACGGGTCTTGCCAAAGGCAAGCAAAAATTTATAGATTGCGTTGAAGTACCTTATCTCCGAGTCGCAAATGTGCAAGACGGGCACCTCGATCTGCGAGAAGTGAAGAAAATTCAGGTCGAGCGAGCCTCCGTCGAGCGCTATTCGATGAAGGCTGGCGACGTCCTCATGACGGAAGGTGGAGACGTCGACAAACTTGGAAGAGGCGCGGTCTGGACTGCGCCCATCGATCCTTGCCTGCATCAAAACCACGTATTTGTGGTGCGCCCCCATACAGGCGTGCTGGATTCGGGATATCTGGCTGCGCTATCTTCAAGTCAATACGGCAAAGCGTACTTCAAGAGTTGCGCAAAACGAAGTACCACGCTGGCCAGCATCAACGCACTACAGGTCAGGGCTTTTCCAATAATCCTCCCACCCTTCGAGGAGCAACGGCAAATAGCGAAAATAATAGGTACTTGGGATGAAGCAATTGAAGTGAGCAAAGCCCAGGTTCAAAGACTCATCGACGAAAAACGCACGCTGTTGCACGACCTTGTCTCGGGCAGACACTGTATTCAGATATCTCCGGATGCTTATTCGGCGACTCCCGCATGAGAGTCGCCCCGCCCACGCGCGAGCAATTCAGCCCTCACATCCCCGCGCTGCACCTGCTCATCAACCTGGGCTGGCAATTCCTCACCACCGAAGACGCCCTGAAACTCCGCGGCAGCACGCGCGAAATCATCCTTAAACAGCGCCTTATCGAAGTCCTGCAAACCCGCCGCTTCGAATACAAGGGCGAATTCCACCCGCTGTCGCCCGGCGGCATCGACCAGATCGTCCGCCAAGCGCAGACGCTGAGCCTCGCCGAAGGCCTGTTGCCGGCCAACGAGCGGTTGTATCGACTGCTCACGCTCGGCGTGACGGTCACCGAGTTCATGCCCGACGGCAAGAAGCACCAGCCGACCATCGCGCTGATCGACTGGCAAGACCCGGCGTCCAACCGCTGGGACGCGACCGAGGCACTGGAAGTGCTTTCCGCGAACGGAACGCACGTGCGGGTGCCGGACGTCGTCGGCTACGTCAACGGCCTGCCGCTGGTGGTGATCGAGGCGAAGCGCCCGGGCGTCGGGCAGGACGACCGGGCGATGGTGGAAGAGAGCATCGGCCAGCAATTGCGCAACCAGCGCCATGACGAGATTCCGCAGCTTTTCGCCTATGCGCAAGTGCTGCTGGCCGTCTGCGGCAGCGAAGCACGCTACGGAACGACCCACACGGCGTTGAAGTTCTGGGCGCGGTGGCGCGAAGAGGCGTTCGGCGATGCGCAACTTGCCGAGTGGAAGAATCAGCCGCTGGATGCCGACGTGCAGGCCGCGTTGCTGCGCGGCAAACCGGCCGCGCTCGTCGACCATTTCACCCGGCTCTGGTCGCAGCCGTCGCTGCCATCGCAGCCTTCGCAGCCTTCGCAGCCGACCGAGCAGGACCGGCTGGTGGCCGCGCTGCTCCAGCCCGATCGGCTGCTCGAATTCCTGCGCCTCTTCGTGCTGTTCGACCGCAAGGTCGGCAAGGTGGTGGCGCGCTACCAGCAGTTTTTCGGCATCCGTGCCTTGCTGGCGCGCATCCAGCAGCGACGGCCCGATGGCGCGCGCGAGGGCGGCGTGGTGTGGCACACGACCGGATCGGGCAAGAGTTTCACGATGGTGTTCCTGACCAAGGCGCTGGTGTTGCACGAATCGACGCAAGCCTGTCGCGTGCTGGTGGCGACGGACCGGATCGATCTGGAAGACCAGCTGGCGCGCAACTTCATGAACAGCGGCGCGTTCGGCTCGGCCATCGCGACGAAGAAGGAGGGCGAGAAGACGAAGGTCGGCTCGGGGCGGGAACTGGCGATGCGCATCGGGCAGGGCAACGAACGCATCGTCTTCACGCTGATCCACAAGTTCGCGACGGCGTCGAAGCTGCCCGAATGCCACAACGACTCGGCCGACCTGATCGTACTGGTGGACGAAGGGCACCGCAGCCACGGCGGCGAAACGCACGAGCGCATGCGCAAGGCGCTGCCGCGCGCGGCCTATGTCGCCTTCACCGGTACGCCGCTGTTGAAGTCGGAAAAGACCGCCAACAAGTTCGGCCCGATCGTGCATGCCTACACGATGCAGCGCGCGGTCGAGGACGAGACGGTGGCGCCGCTGCTTTATGAGGAGCGCCTGCTGACGCCATCCGTCGGCGACGGCGCGGCCAGCAACCGCATCGAGCGGATCGCCTGGGACATCGCGCGGCATTTCAGCGAGAACGTCGGCGCGCTCGGGCTGGGCCTGAAGGGTCAGGTGGCGACGGCGAGCAAGCTGGACGCGATCCGCTACAAGCGCCATCTGGACAGGACCGGTCTGGTGACCAGCGCAGTCGTCATTTCGGCGCCGGACAGCCGGGAAGGCAACGCCGAAGTCGACGAGAGCACGATTGCGGAGGTGCAGGCCTGGTGGAACGCGAACGTGGGCAAGCACGCGGAAGCCTACGAGGCGAAGGTGCTCGCCGATTTCGGGACGGACGGCAGCCCCGATCTGCTGATCGTGGTCGACCGGCTGCTCACCGGTTTCGACGAGCCGCGCAACACCGTCTTATATATAGACAAGTCGCTCAAGGCGCACAACCTGATCCAGGCGGTCGCGCGGGTGAACCGGCTGCACGAGGCCAAGCGCTACGGCGTGCTGGTGGACTACCGCGGCATCCTGAAGGCGCTCGACACGGCCGTGCGCGCCTACCAGGATCTGGAAGCGCGCACGCAGGGCGGCTATGACCTGGGCGATATCGAAGGGCTGTACCGGCAGTTCAGCAGCGAATACAGGCAGTTGCCCGGCTTGCACGACGCGCTGTGGACGATCTTTGCCGAGGTGACGAACCGCGACGACAGGGAACAGTACCGACAGGTGCTGATGCCGCGGTTCATGGAAGATGCAACTGGCCAGAGCCACGACACGCGCCAGCAGGTGCGCGACGATTTCGACGCAGCGCTCACCCGTTTCGGGCTGTGCCTGCAGACGGCGCTGTCGTCGCGCAGCTTCTTCGAGGACCACAGCTTTTCCGAGCAGACGCTGCAGACGTACAAGGACAACCTGCAGTTGTTCACCGAACTGCGCCGCATCGCGCGGCTGGACGCGCAAGAGACGGTGCGCTACAGCACCTACGACGAACAGATCCGCCGGATGGTCGACAAGCAGGCGATCGGCCTGGCGGCGCGGGAGCCGGAAGGCGTGTATCTGGTGCCCAAGCTGGCGCAGCCCGAAACGCCCTCTCC
>JAQGMX010000143.1 GCA_028292145.1 Variovorax sp. | reverse complement strand
TCGTCGACCACGAAACCGGTCGCGATGGTCAGCGCCATCAGGCTCAGGTTGTTCAGGCTGTAGCCCATCAGGTACATCAGCCCGCAGGTGCCGATCAGCGAAATCGGCACCGCGAGACTGGCGATGACCGTGGCGCGCAGGCTGTGCAGGAAGAAGAAGATCACCAGCACGACCATCAGCACCGCCAGCAGCAGCTCGATCTCGACATGCTTGACGGACGCGCGGATACCGGTGGTGCGATCACTCAGCACCTTCACGTCGAGCGTCGCGGGCAGGCCGGCCTGCAGTTCGGGCAGACGCTTCCGGATGGCGTCGACGGTGGCGATCACGTTGGCGCCCGGCTGCCGCTGCACGTTCAGGATGATCGACGGCGTGAGTTGCCCATCGACACCCGACCAAGCACCCAGCCGCGTGTTCTCCGCGCTGTCGACCACCGTCGCCACGTCGGTCATGCGCACCGGCGCGCCGTTGCGGAAGGCGACGATCAGGCTCTTGTAGTCGTTGGCGGTGACCAACTGGTCGTTGGCATTGATGGTGTACGAGCGCTTCGGCCCGTCGAAGCTGCCCTTCGCGCTGTTGGCGTTGGCGTTCGAGATCGCCGTCCGCAGGGTGTCGAGCCCGATGCCGTACGCGGCCAGCGCGGCGGTGTCGGCCTGGATGCGCACCGCGGGACGCTGCCCGCCCACCAGCGACACCAGCCCGACGCCCGAGACCTGGCTGATCTTCTGCGCCAACCGCGTGTTGACGATGTTCTGCACCTCGGTCAGCGGCATCGTGGCGGAGCTGATCGCCAGCGTCAGCACCGGCGCGTCGGCCGGGTTCACCTTGGCATAGACCGGCGGCGCCGGCAGATCGGCCGGCAACAGCGAGTTGCTGGCGTTGATCGCAGCCTGCACCTCCTGCTCGGCCACGTCGAGCGTCTCGCCGAGCCCGAATTGCAGCGTGATGATCGACACGCCAGCCGCACTGGTCGAACTCATGCGGTTCAGGCCCGCCATCTGGCCGAACTGGCGCTCCAGCGGCGCGGTCACGGTGCGGCTCATGACTTCGGGGCTGCCGCCCGGATAGAGCGTCTGCACCTGGATCGTCGGGTAGTCGACCTGCGGCAGGGCAGAAAGCGGCAGGAACCTGAAGCCGACCAGGCCGGCCAGCACGATCGCGACCATCAGCAGCGCGGTCGCGACCGGCCGCTCGATGAAGGGACGCGACGGGCTCATTCGGGGCGCCGCCGACGTGGGCCGGACGCGCCGTCACGCGGTGCCCCGGCACCGGAAGCAGCGGCGCGCGGACGCGGCGCGTCGGTCGGCAACTGCACGCTGGAGCCGTCCTTCAGGCGGTCGCCGCCTTCGGTGACGACGCGCTCGCCCTCCTTCAGCCCTTCGGTGACGACGACGGTTTCGACGGTCGATTCGCCGCGCTTCACCGTCCGCATCGTCACCGTGCGGTCGTCGTTGATCACATAGACGTAGTTGCCGGTGCCCGACGTGCGCAATGCCGTGACCGGCACCGTGACCGCGCCGCCGATGGTCCGCAGCAGCAACCGCACGTTGACGAACTGGCTCGGGAACAGCGTGCTGCCCGCGTTCGCGAAGCGCGCCTTGGCTTTCACGGTGCCGGTGGTGGTGTCGACGATGTTGTCGAGCGTCGAGAACATGCCGACGTCGAGCGTGGTCGCGCGCGTGCGGTCGAGCGCCGTCACGGCCATGCGGGCGCCGGAACGCGCGCGCGCCTCGATGTCGGGCACGCGGTCTTGCGGCACCGCGAACTGGACGTCGATCGGCGTCATCTGCGTGATGGTGGCGATGCCGGTGGTCGCGCCGGCGGCGACGTAATTGCCGGGGTCGACGGTGCGCAGGCCGACGCGGCCGCTGACCGGCGAGGTGACGCGGGTGTAGTCGAGGTTGAGCTTGGCCGTGCCTTCGGCCGCCTTGTCGGTCAGTACCGTGCCCTGGAGCTGCTTGACCAGCCCGGCCTGCGTGTCGACATCCTGCCGGGCGATCGAATCCTGGCCGAGCAGCGTGCGGTAGCGCTCCAGCGTGACACGGGCGGCTTCGAGCTGCGCCTCGTCGCGCTGACGAGTGCCTTGCGCCTGCATCAGCGCCTGTTCGTAGGGGCGCGGATCGATGCGCGCGAGCACGTCGCCCTTCTTTACGAGCTGGCCTTCGGTGAAGAGAACGTCGGTCATCACGCCGGAAACCTGGGCGCGTAGCGTGATCGTGGTGACGGGCGTCACCGTGCCCAGCGCGTCGAGATAGACGGGAATGTCGGCGCGCGTGGCTGTCGCCATGCCGACCGTGACCAGCGTCGCACCGGAGCCGCCGCCCGGCGGCCCTCCCGGACCACCCGGACCACCCGGACCGCCGGGGCCCGGCGGACCGCCGGCCATCGGCGCGCCAGCTGCGGATGCCGGCGGCCGGTTCGCCAGATACCAGGCGCCGCCGATCAGCGCCGCGGTCGCCAGCACCGCGATCGCGCCGCCGAGCCAGCGACGCCGCCGGACGATCACGGGCGTGGGCGCTGGCGCATTCGAGAAGGTGGGAGGCGTCGGCGGCGGTCGGGGGTCCATGGGCTAAATCCTGAGCAAGAGCGGCCTCGGCGGGCGCTTCGGTCTGGATCGTAGCGTGCACCACTTCGGGCATTGCGACCGTCCGCCTACGGCCCCGTAAAGCGTCGGTAAAGGAACCCGAAGAATTGCATTCCACGCCGCTTTTCGCGCACTTCGTCGCATGGCCGTGGCGCGATTCGGGGACAAAAAGCACAGTCCGCCGGCGATCGAAACCTTCAACCACGGAATACACCATGCCGACCGAATCATTGCGAATCGAAAAGCTCGCGCGCCGCCGCGTCAAAAGCAAGCTCGGCTGGTACACCCACGCCGCCATCTACCTGATCGTCAACAGCGTTCTGCTCGCCATATCGCTGGGCACCGGGCGGCACTGGGCCCTCTACCCGCTGCTCGGCTGGGGCGTCGGACTGCTTTTTCACGGCATCGCCGTCTTCATGCTGACGCCGGACAACAGGATCGTGGAACTGATGGTCGAGCGCGAACTGGCAAAACTGAGGCCCGGATCGGCACCGCTGACCCCTAAAAGCGATCCAGAATCTTCGCCATGAAGTTTTCCTGGTCCGTCGTGGCACGCAATTACCTGCAGGTGATCGCGTTCTGCTTCGCAATAGCCGTGCTGACCACGCTGATCTGGCCCGGCAAAGGCTATCTGGCCCAGCTCGGCTATTCGCTGCTCGTCGGAACGGTGGTCTGGGCCGTTGGAGAGTTCGGGCGGCTTCTGGTGCCGGCGCAGCATTGCCGGCGGACGCTGGAAGGCGGTCACGGCTGGCCCATCGGATGGCGGGGCGGCGTGCTGACCGCGCTGAGCATCGTGTGCGGCTTCGTCGTCGGCGACCAGGCTGCCGGATTCTTTTTCGGTCAGCGCCACATGTCGTCGGCTTCGTCCATGTGGGACAACCGGCTCAGCATGCTGGTCACCGTCGTCGCCGCAGTCGTCGTCAGCTTCTACTTTCACTCGCGCGGCAAGGCGGCCGCGCTGCAGGCCCGGGTCAGCGCCGCCGAACGCGGCGCCAGCGAGGCCCGGCTCAAGCTGCTCGAAACCCAGATCGAGCCCCACATGCTCTTCAACACGCTGGCCAACCTGCGCGCGCTGATCACGCTCGACCCGCCGCGCGCGGTCGACATGCTCGATCACCTCAACCGCTACCTGCGCGTCACGCTGACCGGCTCCCGCGCCCTCGCCCATCCGCTGTCGGCCGAATTTGACCGCATCGGCGACTACCTCGCGCTGATGACCGTGCGCATGGGGTCGCGGCTGCACTATGCGCTCGACCTGCCCGATGCGTTGCGCGACGTTCTTGTGCCGCCGCTGCTGCTGCAACCGCTGGTTGAAAACAGCATCCGGCACGGGCTCGAGCCGCAGATCGAAGGCGGCAGCGTTCTCGTTCGCGCATGGCGGGACGGGACGCAGCTGGTGATAGAGATCGTCGACACGGGCGTGGGTATCGATCCGGCGCAGGCCATCGGCGGGCCGGCCAACGACGGCAACGGTTTCGGCGTCGCGCAGGTGCGTGAACGGTTGACGGGCCTGCACGGCGGCCACGCCAGCCTGACGCTCGCGCGGCCGGCGGAACACCCGGAGAGCGGCACACGCGCGACGTTGAGATTTCCAATGCAGATGACCACGTCATGAACCCGACCGCACTCATCGCCGAAGACGAACCGCTGCTCGCGCGCGCATTGCACGACGCCTTGCGTGTCGAGTGGCCCGAACTGCGGATCGTCACCCAGGTCGGCGACGGGCTGAGCACGGTCCGCGAAGCGATGCGGCTGCAACCGGACATCCTTTTCCTCGACATCCGGATGCCGGGACTCGACGGACTCGGCGCAGCGGCGGAAATCGCCGACCGCTGGACCGCTGGTGGCAAGCCGATGCCTCAACTGGTCTTCGTCACCGCCTACGACGAGTACGCCGTCCGCGCGTTCGATGCGCAAGCGCTCGACTACGTGCTGAAACCGGTCGAGCCCCAACGCCTGAAACGCACGGTCGAGCGGCTGCGAATCGCGCTGGCTGCAGAAGACCATTCGTCCTTCGACGACGCACTGGCGCTGTGGCGGAAGCTGATCGGCGCGGCAGGGAAAGGCGCGCCGGAGAACGCGGGCGCACCGTACCTGAAAGTGATCGGTGCCGGCGGCTCGGCGACGGGCGGCGCAGCGTCAGCCACCTTGCACATGGTGCCGGTCGATCAGGTCCTGTACTTCGAGGCCGCCGACAAATACGTGCGGGTCCTGACCGCCGAGAAAGAATTCCTGATCCGCACGCCGCTGAAGCAATTGCTGCCCCAACTGGACCCGCAGATGTTTTGGCAGGTCCACCGCGCGGTCGTGGTGCGTTGCGACGCGGTCGATTCGGTACGTCGCGACGATTTCGGCAAGCTGCA
>JAQGMX010000139.1 GCA_028292145.1 Variovorax sp. | reverse complement strand
CAGCTCACCGGTTTCGACCGCGTGATGGCCTACCGATTCCGCCACGACGACAGCGGCGATGTGGTCGCCGAGGCGCGCATCGACTCGCTGGAGCCCTACATCGGCCGGCGCTATCCGGCCAGCGACATTCCGGCACAGGCGCGACGGCTCTACGTCGTCAACACGCTGCGGCTGATCGCGAATGTTGATGCCACATCGGTGCCGATCCAGGCGGAAGCGGGCACGCCTGTGCTCGACATGAGCCACTGCGTGCTGCGCAGCGTCTCTCCGATTCACATCGAATACCTGCAGAACATCGACGTCGCCGCATCGATGAGCATCTCCATCGTCGTCAACGGCCAGCTCTGGGGCATGCTGGCCTGTCACCACACGACACCGCTGCAGGTGCCATATTCGGTGCGCATGGCCTGCGACGTGCTCGCGCAACTGCTCGCGGCCAACGTACAAAGCCAGATCGCCAGCGAAAACGCGCGTCGCAGCGATGCTGCGGCCGACCTGCGCAGCCGGCTGATCGAAGCCACGCTGCATGCCGAAGACACCGCGTCGGCGCTGTCGTCGATGGCGCCCGAGATAGCCAAGGCGTTCAACGCGCATGCGGTGGTGATCGCGGAAGAGTCGAAGCTGCATTTCGACGGCGACCTGCCGCCCGGCTTCGCGATCCAGCTGGTGCATTGGCTGGACGCATCCGACGTTCCGGCCGGCGCCATGCGCACCACCGCCTCGCTCAAGAGCTTCGCGCCGGAACTCGCCGACCACGCCGGCGTGTGGTGCGGCATGCTGGCCCTTTCTTTCGACCCTTCCGCACACGGCTGGCTGGTGCTGCTGCGCAAGGAACAGATCGAAACCATCGACTGGGGCGGCAAGCCCGAAAAGGAATACAAGGTCGGCCCGCTCGGCGCGCGCCTCACGCCGCGCGGCTCGTTCGACGTCTGGCGCCAGACCGTGCGCGACACGTCCGAGCCCTGGAGCGCAGCCGACATCGGCTACGGACGCCAGGTGCTCGACGAACTGCTGCGCGCCCGCGCCGTGCGCATGGCCGAAGTTGCGCGCGGACGCACGCAGCTGATGGCGATGCTCGGCCACGACCTGCGCGACCCGCTCCAGTCGATCGCCATGGCCGCGCGCGTTCTCGGCAAGCAGTCCGAGCGGAGCGACGGCCAGGCGGCCAGCACCGGAAGCCGCATGGGTCAGCGGATCCAGGCGTCGAGCAACCGCATGGCGCGGCTGATTTCGCAGGTGCTGGACATGTCGCGCCTGCAGACCGGCGGCGGGCTGACGATGAATTTCGCCGATGTCGACCTGACCGTGATGCTCGACGATCTGCTGGACGAAGTACGCACCGCGCACCCCGGCGTGCACGTCGTCCGGGAAGCGCCGCGGCATCTGCCTGCGACTGTCGACGGCGATCGGCTGATGCAGGTCTTCAGCAACCTGATCAGCAATGCGCGCCATCACGGCGCGCCGGGCGAGTCGATCGTCGTGCAACTCGCCTCGGCCGACGGTTACGTGACGCTCGACGTGAGCAACGTCAGCCCGCCGATCCCGGGCGATCAGCAGTCGCAGCTGTTCGCAGCCTTCAAACGCCGGGAAGTCGCGAATCCGCGCAACAAGAACGGCCTGGGGCTCGGCCTGTACATCGCGCACGCGATCGTCGAGGCGCATGGCGGAACCATCGGCTACAGCTATGCCGATCCTTACGTGACCTTCAGCGTCAAACTGCCGTTGTCTGCCTCACCTGCTGCCTCACTCACTGCCGCTCCCGCTGCAAAATGAATCCCGAGGATCTTCAGCGTCTCGTGACGCTCGAAATGCCCTTCGGCAAGCACAAGGGCACGCTGATCGCCGACCTGCCGGGCAATTACCTGACCTGGTTTGCGCGAGAGGGCTTTCCGAAAGGCGAGATCGGTCGTCTGCTGCAGCTGATGCACGAGATCGATCACAACGGGTTGTCAGGGTTATTGAAGCCTCTGCGACGACCCTGAGCATCGGTAACGACTGACGCGGCGCAGGGCCCTGACCGCACGCGACGCCCGCTGCGCGCACGCGAAAACTGTCTTTGAAGTTATTCAGACATTCAAGGATATTCATGACTCGCAAGTTCACATTCACGATCGTCGCTGTCGCGGCAGCGCTGTCGGCCGCGGCTTTTGCCGTTCAGGCCCAGACGAACACCAACACCAACACGCCGACGGCAAATGCCGAAGCGGGCAAGCCGAATCCGGTCACCAACGCAATTTCGAAGGCAATGGGCAAGCTGCGCGCCGACGCCGACATGCTCGACGTCCTCAACGCGCACGCCAGCCTGAACCCCAAAGCGATCGAAAAAGTCGACGTTAAGACGGCGCGCGCGCAGCCGACCATCGCCGATGCGGTCAACGTCGTGCTTAAACAGCAAGGCAAAAGCACCAATCCTGAAGAACTCGTGCCCGGCGTGACCAGCGTTGACACAACCGTGCAAGGCGCCGCCGGCATGCTGCCCGCGCGCATCTACACGCCCGCCGGCACGGGACCGTTCCCGGTCGTCGTGTATTTCCACGGCGGCGGCTGGGTGATCGCCGACAAGCAGGTCTACGACGGCGGCGCACGCGGCCTGTCGAAGGAAGCCAATGCGGTCGTAATCTCGGTCGACTACCGCCGCGCGCCCGAAGCCAAGTTCCCGGCAGCGTGGGACGACGCACTAGCGTCGTACAAGTGGGCGCTGGCGAATGCGGCACAGCACAAGGGCGACCCGAAACGCGTCGCATTGGCCGGCGAAAGCGCGGGCGGCAACCTGGCGCTCGCCACCGCCATCGCCGCACGCGACGGCAGCCTGCAGGCTCCGACGGCCGTGGTCGCCGTCTACCCGGTCACGCAAACGAGCCTGAATACCGAGTCGTACATCGAGAACGCGATCGCCAAGCCGCTGAACCGCGCCATGGTGAAGTGGTTCGTCGACAAGACGACCCGCAGCCCGGCCGACCTGAAGGACACGCGTCTGCAACTGATCGACGCCAAGCTCGAAGGCCTGCCGCCGGCCACCATCATCAACGCGCGCATCGATCCGCTGCGCAGCGACGGCGCGAAGATGGAAGATGCGCTCAAGAAGGCCAACGTACCGGTCGAGCGCCGCGAATACGAAGGCGTGACGCACGAATTCTTCGGCGCCGCTGCCGTGGTGCAAAAGGCGAAGGACGCACAGGCCTACGCCGGCCAACGCCTGAAGCAGGCTTTCGGCTCCTGATCCCGGGCTGAGCCGTCACCGGCGTCGACCACAATGCGTCGGTGAACCCATCACCCTTGTTTCAGGTCAGCCGGCTGACCAAGCGCTACGGCGACGCTGTCGTCGTGGACGATCTTTCGTTCGACATCGCACCCGGCGAATGCCTGGGCGTGATCGGTCCGAACGGCGCTGGCAAGACCACGAC
>JAQGMX010000135.1 GCA_028292145.1 Variovorax sp. | reverse complement strand
CAGGATTCTTCCAAGACGCGCCGCGCCGGCGGGCTCGGGCTGGGGCTATCGATCGTCCAGGGGCTTGCGGCGCTGCACCGCGGGTCGGTGACCGCGCTCAGCAAGGGCATCGGCCAGGGCTCGACCTTCATTCTGCGTTTCCCGCTCGATGCCGCCGGCAGCATCGCACCCAGGTCCCTGCCTTCGGCCGGCGAGGATGCCGACGTCATCGAACTGCTGGGATGCCGCATTCTGCTGGTCGACGACGAGCCCGACGCCCGCGAAATGGCGCAGGTCGCGCTCAACAGCCTCGGCGCGCTGGTGAGCGTGGCGGCCTCGGGCGCCGAAGCGCTGCAGATCCTGGAATCGTCGTCGAGCCGCTTCGATGTGCTCGTGTCCGATATCGGCATGCCGGATATGGACGGCCTGATGCTGATCCGCCAGGTACGCAGGAACGCGAACGTCCGGCATCTGCCGGCAGTGGCGCTGACTGCGTTCGCGATGGAGTCGGATCGGCTGGCCGGCCTGAGTGCGGGTTTCCAGGCCTATGTGACGAAACCGATTTCGTTGCGTCGGCTGTCGGAGGCGGTGGCGCAGGCGCTGGCCGGAGAGAAGGGCGTGGTCGGGAGCAGGTGAGCCCCAACCGCTTCAGCCGATCACAGGACTTCGCTGATTTCTGCCGCGTTTCGCTGATCGGAGGAATAGGTGTTGAGGGCTTCGTCCCAAGCGTCGTCCGCTGCGGGATGCTGCGCCGGCGGTATCAGCTTCAAGTCGGGCTTGCTTTCACCGCTATCGGCTTTTGCTGGAAACGGTTCTGCCGGTTGGCGGTCTGCATCGAAGTAAAGCAGTTCGCCGGCGATTGAAACCACGTATTTGACGGTCATGTTGGAGCCTTTTTGCTTTTGAATAACTCAAGTTAGCGGTTGGAACGCGGCATGACAGGGCGGAAAAAATCTCGCATAGCAGTCAGCCTGAACGCTCTGTCGGGTCGCCGGCAGTTCCGGATCTATGGATTGGGGACGCCAGTTCCCCAAAGACGCGACGCCCACGCTCTTCCAGATTTGCAAAGACGCCTCATGTGCGATGCATGTCCTCATTGTTTACACCCTTCTTGCTCGGTGGCCTCGCCCTGCCGAACCGCATCGTCATGGCGCCGCTCACGCGGTCGCGGGCGAAAAACGACGCCGCCGACGCGCTGACGGCCCTGTACTACACGCAACGCGCGACCGCTGGCCTGATTGTCTCGGAGGGCACGCCTATCAGTCGCGAAGGGCAGGGTTACCTTTTCAATCCGGGGATCTTCACGGCTGACCAGGTGACCGGTTGGCGGTCGGTGACCGACTCGGTGCACAGCGTCGACGGTCGCATGTTCGCCCAGTTGTGGCACGTCGGTCGCGTATCGCACACGTCCCTGCAGCCGGACGGACGGGCACCCGTGAGTGCCTCCGACCGGGTGGCGAACGGCGCGCTGGCCTTCGCCCGCGATGCGGCGGGAGAGCCCGCCTTCGTCGCCGCGTCGCAGCCGCGCGCACTGTCGACCGAAGACGTACGGCGCATCGTCGAAGATTTCGCCCAGGCCGCCCAGAACGCGATCGACGCCGGCTTCGACGGCGTCGAAATCCACGGCGCGAACGGCTACCTGCACGAGCAATTCCTGAATCCGCATGTCAACGACCGCACCGATCGCTACACCGGTCTCACCATCGCCGGGCGCATCGCGTTCACGCTGGAGGTGGTCGATGCCGTCGCCAGCCGGATCGGTCCGTCCCGCGTCGGCATCCGCATCTCGCCGTACGGAAGGCTCTTCGACATGCCGGCCTACGACGAGACCGAAGCCACCTATCTCGCGCTCGCTTCCGAACTGGCCAGCCGCCGCATTGCCTACCTCCATGTGATGGACCAATCGGGCTTCGACACCGGCGCCATGACCGTCGACAGCCTTCCGCCGCAGCGGCCTTTTTGGAAGAAGCTCCGGAAGGCGTTTTCCAGCGGCGCCATCATCCTGGCGGGCGGCATGACACGCGAGCGCGCCGAAGCGCTGATCGACGAAGGAACGATCGATCTGGCCGCATTCGGCCAGGCCTTCATCGGCAATCCCGATCTGGTTCGCCGGCTGCGCGACGGTTTGCCGCTGGCCACGCCGGACAAGTCGACTTTCTACGGCGGCGACGCCAAGGGCTACACGGATTACCCGCCTTACGGCGAACGCTAGGCCCGGCCCCATTCACCATATATATAGAGAGATACAGGACTCACCATGACGCAACGCTCGAACACCACCGACTATGCACAGCGCGATGCAGGCATCGCCATCAATTCCTACACCACCGTGCTGCGCCGCCCCCAGGTGCCGCACGAACTCTTCGCGACCTACTGGCGCGATGTGCACGGCCCGCTCTGTGCACGCATCCCCGGTCTCGGCTGGTATGTGCAGAACCACTTCAACCGCGAGCAGGATGCCCACCTGTGGCCCGCCATCGACGGCGTCGCGGCTTTCGACGGCTACACGCTCGACGGCGGCGTCGAGATCGGCTTTCATTCGGCCGAAGACCAGGCGCTGTTCAACGCGGCGTGCCCGATCCTGTTCGCCGACGAGCAGAACATGTTCGCGGCGACAGTCGCCTATGCACTGCCGAAGGGTTCCACCACGCTGGTGGACCGCGTGCCCGAGCCGTCGCCGAATTCAGACGACGGCCTGGACCGGATCCACGTGCACTTCGGCGCCGCTCACGGCGATGCGGACAGGTTCGGTGCCGGCATCCGCCGGCTCGCGCAGGCGCTTGCGGGCGACGACGCGCTGCTGAAGGTGCGAATGCACCTGCCCGAAACCTACGACAACGCCCATCCCGCGCCGCCGGCACCGAACGTCGACCACC
>JAQGMX010000117.1 GCA_028292145.1 Variovorax sp. | reverse complement strand
GCGCCGGCGTGGCATCTGTATCTGGTCACGGCGGTGAGCGCGCTCGTCGTCTGGCGCACCCGCATCCATCTGCTGTGGCTGCTCGGCGTCGGTGCCGCGCTCGGCGCCGCAGGTTTCGTCTGACTTTGAAAGGAACTTCCATGGAATATCGCTCGCTAGGCCGCTCCGGCCTCCAGGTTTCACCGCTCGCTTTCGGCGGCAACGTGTTCGGCTGGACGGTCGACGAGGCGATGTCGTTCCGGCTGCTCGATGCGTGGCTCGATGCCGGCTTCAACTTCGTCGACACCGCCGACGTGTACTCGCGCTGGGTGCCCGGCCACGAAGGCGGCGAGTCGGAAACCATCATCGGCAAATGGCTGCGCCAGACCGGCAAGCGCAACCGCGTCGTGCTCGCGACCAAAGTCGGCAAGCCGATGGGCGACGACAAGGTCGGGCTGTCGGCGGCGTACATCCGCGAGGCGGTCGATGCGTCGCTGCGGCGGCTCAAGACCGATCACATCGATCTCTACCAGTCGCACGACGACGATGCCAAGACGCCGCTCGAAGAAACCGCCGGCGCTTTCGCCGAACTCATCAAGGCGGGCAAGGTGCGAGCGATCGGCGCATCGAATTTCACCGCGCCGCGTCTGGCCGAAGCGCTGGACGTCGCCGAACGCACCGGCCTGCCCCGCTACGAAAGCCTGCAGCCGCTCTACAACCTGTACGACCGCGCCGTTTTCGAAGCAGAACTGGAGCCGCTGTGCCTGGAACGCGGCGTCGGCGTCATCAACTTCTATGCGCTGGCGGCCGGCTTCCTGACCGGCAAGTACCGCACGGAGGCCGATGCGGCGAAGAGCGCACGCGGCGCGACGACCACGAAGAAATATCTGAATCCGCGCGGATTGCGAATCCTCGATGCGCTCGATTCGGTCGCCCAGCGGCACGGCGTATCGCCGGGCCAGATCGCCATCGCCTGGCAGCTCGCACGCCCGGCAGTGACGGCGCCGATCGCCAGCGCGACGTCGATCGCGCAGCTCGACGAACTCGCTGCGGCCGTCGCACTGAAGCTCAATGCGGAATCCATCACGGCGCTCGACGCAGCCAGCGAGGAATCCTGACGAGCCGCCGCGTCCGGCAGCGTCACAATCTTTTCCATATCAACTTCGGAGCGGGAACATGTCCTTCGCGATCTACATGGTCGGTTTTCTGATCTTTCTTGGCGGCTTGGCCTGGGGCGCGTCGGTTGCTGGCGTTCCGACGCTGTACATCGGCATCGGCGCACTGATTCTTCTGGGCATCGGCATCTTCAGCGGCGTCGGCCGTACCCGCGGCAAGGATCCGTCCTAAGTTCGAAAGCCCGAGAAACTGACGCCCACAAAAAAGCCCGCCCGGTTCGCACCGGCGGGCTTTTTGCTGCCTGCTGCATGAATGCAGGCAGACAGGCAAGGCTTCGAATTACTTCGGAGCCGATGCGGCGTCGCGTGCGGCCTGGGTGGCGGCATTGGCTGCGTCGAGTGCCGACGATGCCGACGACGAAGGTGCCATCGTGCCGGTAGCGTCCGAAGCGGGTGCTGCGGGCGTGGCGGCCGGTGCGGCTGGCGTCACGACGACGGGAGCGGGCGTCACGACGGTCGGCACGGGCTCTTCCTTCTTGCCGCAGGCGGTGAGTGCGGCGGCGGCGATGACGGCGGCGAGCAATACAGATTTGTTCATTGAAATCTCCTTGAAGGGTCTAGAAAAAGCTTGAAAGGGCTTGAAAAGCTTGGTGAGAAAATTCTAGAACCGCTTTGGTGCATCGAAACGTGATCGCGGCGTTGGCTTACATCGGACGGATGCACCGTGTTGGCGTTGAGTAAAGCCGCTCAAAGCCCTAGCGTCGTTGCCGGAAATGCCGGTCTACTCCGACGCAGGCACTCGTCGATCTGCTCCCTCAGCGCCCGACGACGCTCCGGATCGCACCCGCTGACGCCGCGGCTGCGTTTGATGTCGATACGGTGCAATTGCCACGACGGACTCCAGATCGCGCTCGGCACGCGCGGCGCGCCGGCCCCGCTGCACGCGCGGCAATCGACGATATGGCTCCAGGTACGGCGCCAATCCACGAAGCGCATGTGATCGCGCTCGAAGACCGAGAAGCTCCCGGCCAGCAGCAGCAAAGTGCGCCCGCTCGACGCCCAGGCGTTCAGGCGCTCGATGCTGGTGCGCTCGCCCAGCGGCCAGTTGGCGAACGTCGGATCGCTGAAGACCAGTTCGCGCCAGCCTTCGCGCGCAGCCGCATCGAGCGCCGCTTGCAACTGCGAATGAAAAGCCACGCGTCCGTCGAACGCGCCTTCCGGCAGCGGTGCAGCCTCAGTCGGCATGCACCCAGCCCGCCTCGCACCAGTCGCCAAGCAGCGCAAGCGCGTCTTCGCTCACCTTCTGCAGATCGCGTGCGTCGAGCCTGCGCTGATCGGCGAGCCGCCGCATCAGCACCGCATCGCGGCCGCCCGCGCGAAAGCTTTCGCCGTTGATGTAGATATGACGCTCGTCGTAAAGCATCCGCGTGCGCCGGTCCAGGCTGACTTGGGAAGGCGAGTCTTCCGGCGCGTCGCCCTGATCGAACCAGACATTCGCCTTGGGCTCGGTCATCGACTCGCCGAGTGCGCGGTCGACGGCATCGGCGTCGCGCAGCGCTTTTTCGACCGCCTGGCGAGCGAACGCCTGTAGCTCAGCCGGGATCGCGGCCGGTGCCGAGACGGCTTGCTGCGTCG
>JAQGMX010000103.1 GCA_028292145.1 Variovorax sp. | reverse complement strand
ACCAGCTTCAGTTTCTCGAGTCGCAGCTACCGGGACTGAAAAGCCAGCTCGACGCGACTGAAACCGCGTACAACGCCTATCGCCAGAGTCGGGGTTCGGTGGACGTCGGACTCGAAGCCGAGAGCGTGCTGAAGTCGATGACCGACGTTGATGGCGAAATCGCCAAGCTCCGGCAGGAACGCGAGGAATTGCGCCAGGGCTTTACGCCCTTGCATCCGCGCGTGCTGGCGCTGGACGCCAAGCTGAAGCTGCTCTCGGACCGGCGCGCCAGCTTCAGCCGCGGCATGACTGCGCTGCCGACGACGCAGCAAAACGCCCTGCGCCTGAAGCGAGATATGGAGGTGTCCAACACGCTGTACATGGGGTTGCTATCTGCCGTTCAGCAACTGAAGATCACCAAAGCGGGCAACGTCGGGGAAGTGCGGGTCATCGACCACGCGACAGTCTCCCGCCAGCCGGTAGCACCCAAAGGCCGCCTGATCATGCTGGCGGCGCTGGCCGGGGGGCCGATGCTTGGCATGGCCATGGTCTGGCTGCTGCGTGCGCTGCGCATGACCGTCGAAGATCCCGAGACGATCGAGCGCCGGTTGGCCCTGCCGGTCTTCGCCACCATTCCCTTTAGCAAGCAGGAGCATGCGCTGGCGCTGCAGATGCGCAAGGCGAAGGACGGGTTCCGCGGCGAACTGCTGGCCACCCTGAAGCCGGACGACGCCGCGGTCGAAGGCCTTCGCAGCCTGCGCACCACGCTGCACTTCGCCATGGCCGACATCGACCGCAAATCCATTCTCGTATCGGGTCCGACCCAGGGCGTGGGCAAGAGCTTCGTGGCAAAGAACCTGGCTGCGGTGCTGGCGCAGTCGGGCAAGCGCGTGGTGCTCGTCGACGCCGACCTCCGGCGTGGTCATATTCACGATGAGTTCGGCATCCGGCGACGCGGCGGCATTTCAGAATATGTCGCCGGCGGCATCGATCTTGCCGAGGTCATTCGCCCGACCGAGTTCAAAAATCTCAGCGTGGTGACAACAGGCCGGCTGCCTTCCAACCCTGCGGACCAACTGATTCATCCAAGGTTTGGCGAACTGTTAGCGCGTTTGGCTGAGCGCTTCGACATCGTTGTCATAGATGCGCCGCCGGTGCTGGCGGTGACCGATGCTGCGATCATCGGACGCCACGCCGGTGCCACGCTGCTCGTGGCCAGGGCAGGGCGGCATCCGGTGCGCGAACTGGAGCAGGCGGTGCGCCAGGTGCAGCAGGCCGGCGTTTCAATCGATGGCGTCGTCTTCAACGGATTCGACGTCGACCGCTACCGCTATGCCTACGGCAGGCGGATTGGGACCTATGCGGATGGCGACACCGCGAAAGCCGCTGTCGCATGACGCCCCTGAAGCCAATCGACACAGCTCAGCCGGCGCCAGTTCGGCAGATCGGCCCCGTGCGGATGCAGGTCACGACCAGCGCCGCAGCCGTGGCGGACATCTTGCAAGCTCTTTCGCTGCGCCAGGCTCGGGTTTTTGCATTCTGCAACATGCATACCTTTAACATGGCTCGGCGCTCGCCCTGCGTGGCCGCTGCGCTCTGGGGAGCCACGGTCTACAACGATGGCATCGGCATCGATATCGCGAGCCGCATCCTGTTTGGCACGGCGTTTCCGGAAAATCTGAACGGAACTGACCTCACGCCGGCATTGCTCGGTGCTCTGGACCGTCCAACATTGGTGTACCTCGTGGGCGGCCTTCCCGGCGTTGCCGAACGCGCGGCGGCGTCGCTCACGGCACGGTTCCCGAACGTGCGCATCGCCGGTGCAAGCGACGGCTACTTTGATGCGCACGAGGGCGATTGCATCGCGCAGTGCATCGGCGCCGCGGGTGCCGAACTGGTGTTGGTGGGCATGGGCAACCCGCGCCAGGAACTGTGGGCTTCCGAAGTGTACGAGCGTGCCGGTGCGGTGATGCTTTGCATTGGCGCCTACCTCGATTTCGCCGCCGGCCGCGTGCGACGCGCACCGGCGTGGGTGCGTGGCTTGCGATGCGAATGGTTGTACCGCCTGGCGATCGAGCCATCACGCATGTGGCGGCGCTATCTGGGCGGCGCTTCGCCGTTCCTGTTGGCCATCCTAATCGAGCGACTCCGACGGTCGCGCAAGCCACCGCAGGGTGCCGTATGAAGCAGGGCATCACCCGACGTAGACTGGCCACCGGTGGTCTGGCGCTGGCAGGGCTGGGGACGGTCGGCCGGATTCCCGCCGCCGAGACCTTGCCATTCCTGCGCGGCGTCAACTTCAACGGGTTGAGCGACCAGCCGGGCAGCCAGGCGCCGGCAAGGCCAGCCGTCGATTACTACATCCGCCAGAAGCGGATGAACGTGGTCCGGCTCAACTTTCCATGGGAGGTTATTCAGCCCGTGCTGAGTGGGCCTCTGGCCGATGCGTCCCTGCGCGAGATCGACGACCAGGTCGACCGTGTTACGGCCGCCGGCGCCTACGTCGTGCTCGAGCTGCACAACTACGGCCGGCGCAATGCCGATGGCAGGACCCATGTGATCGGCGAGACCTCAGTGGTCACGTCGCAACATTTCGCCGACGTGTGGACCCGCATCGCCAACCGATGGAAGGGTAATGCCCGCGTGATCTTCGCGTTGATGAACGAGCCGCACGACCAGCGCACGGACGTGCTGGTGGCGGTCAGCAACGACGCGATCAATGCGATCCGGCGCACTGGCGCGACCCAGCTCATCATGGTTTCCGGCAACGACTGGAACAGCATGGGTTGGGCCGTCGGATCGCAGAACCAAAAGCTCATGCTGGCCATCCGCGACCCGGCCGACAACTTCTGCTTTGATGTTCACCACTACTTCGACGACTGGAGCCGTGGCCAGACGCCCAACGTGCGCGAGCGTCCGCTGGCCGCAATGTTGGCGTTCACCGAATGGGCCAGGGCCAACCGGCGGCGTGGTTTCTGCGGGGAGTTCGGCTGCCATGTCAACAAGCGCGGACTGGACGCATGCCAGGCCCTGCTGCAGCACATCGAGTCGAACCGCGACGTGTTCGTCGGATGGGCCTGGTGGGGGGCGGGCGGGCCATGGCAGCCCGACTACGTCTTCCTGCTCGACCCGTTCGCATCGGCCACCTCGCGGACCAATCCCGACCCGGAAGGCGCAAAGACCTGGGCTAGGCCGGTGGATCGCCCCCAGATGATGGTGTTACAGCGGTTCCTGCCCGCAACCGCGACGCCGTTCAACGGCTGGCTGATTGAGGACGGACTGGCGGGCCGGTTGATGGCCGCATTTCGACGCGGCGACTTCATGCCCGCCAAGAATTGGCGTGCTGCCGATGCGGCCGACCGCGCCAACACCTGGATCGACAGTGGCCCGAGCAGTCTCCATGCCACGCCCGTGA
>JAQGMX010000091.1 GCA_028292145.1 Variovorax sp. | reverse complement strand
TCAGGTCGCGCTGCGCCATCGCCGCCTCGGCCAGCGCCACATGCGCGTTGTGCGGCGGATCGAAAGCGCCGCCGAAGACGCCGACACGTGGCTTCATCTCAGAGCCAGTCGCGCCGGATGATGAAGTCGCTGTAGAGCGCTGCCTCGTGCGTGCCGGGCTCCGGCGTCTTGCGATACGCCCAGCTCGCCATCGGCGGCATCGACAGCAGGATCGATTCGGTGCGCCCGCCCGACTGCAGCCCGAAATGCGTGCCGCGGTCCCACACGAGGTTGAATTCGACGTACCGACCGCGCCGGTACAGCTGGAACTCGCGTTCGCGCTCGCCGTACGGCATGTCGCGGCGGCGCTCGACAATCGGCAGGTAGCCCGTCAGCAGCGCATCGCCGATGGCGCGCAGCATGCCAAAGCTCCGCTCGAAACCCAGTTCGGAAAAATCGTCGAAGAACACGCCGCCAACGCCGCGTTGTTCGTTCCGGTGCTTGATGAAGAAATATTCGTCGCACCATTGCTTGAAGCGCGGGTATTTGTCGTCGCCGTAGGGCGCCAGGGCGTCGCTGCAGGTGCGATGGAAGTGCGTCGCATCTTCCTCGAAACCGTAGATCGGCGTGAGGTCCATGCCGCCGCCGAACCAGCAAACCGGCTCGCCGACGGCCGGCAGCGCAGCGATCATGCGCACGTTCATGTGCACGATCGGCACATACGGATTGCGCGGATGGAACACCAGCGACACGCCCATCGCCTCGAACGGCGCGCCGGCAAGCTCCGGGCGATGCTGCGTCGCCGACGGCGGCAGGCGCGGCCCGCGTACCTGCGAAAACCCGCAACCGGCGCGCTCGAAAAGCTCGCCGCCTTCGAGGATGCAGGTCAGGCCGCTGCCCTGCAGGGCTTCGCCGGGCGCCTTCTCCCACGGATCGCGAACGCAGGTCCCGCCGTCCGCAGCCTCGACGGCGCCAACGATGCGTTGCTGCAAACCGCGCAGATAGTCGCCGACGGCGCCCGGGTCTGCCTGCAGCATCAGCTGTTGCGCCCCAGCGCGCGGTGGCCGATGTCCTTCCGGTACTGCACGCCATCGAACTGGATGCGCGCCGCCACTTCGTAGGCACGCTGCTGCGCCAACTTGACGTTGTCCGCCAGCACCGTCACGCAGAGCACGCGGCCGCCGCTGGTGCGCAGTTCGCCGTTATCCAGCGTCGTACCGGCGTGAAACACGACCGCATCGGGCGATTCCGCAGGCAGGCTGGTGATGCGGTCGCCCTTGCGCGGCGATTCCGGATAGCCATGCGCCGCCAGCACCACGCCGAGCGCCACGCGCCGGTCCCATTCGAGGTCGACCTTGTCCAGCGTGCCGTCGGTCGCATGCCAGAACAGCTCGAACAGGTCGGACTTGAGCCGCATCATGATCGGCTGGGTCTCCGGATCACCCATGCGGCAATTGAATTCGAGCGTCTTCGGATGACCCGCCGAATCGATCATCAGACCGGCGTACAGGAAACCGGTGAACGGGATGCCGTCCTTTTCCATGCCGCGCACGGTCGGAAGGATGATTTCGCGCATCGCCCGCGCATGCACCGCCGCCGTGACGACCGGCGCCGGCGAATACGCGCCCATGCCGCCGGTGTTCGGACCTTCGTCGCCGTCGAGCAGGCGCTTGTGGTCCTGGCTGGTGGCGAGCGCGGTCACGTTCTTGCCGTCGCACAGCACGATGAAGCTGGCTTCCTCGCCCTGCAGGAATTCCTCGATGACCACGCGCGGCACGGCCTGACCGTCGGCGCCCGCGTTGTGCGAGACGCCGAACTTGTTGTCTACCAACATGAAATCGACCGCTTCGTGCGCTTCCTGCAGCGTCGTCGCGACGACCACGCCCTTGCCCGCCGCCAGCCCGTCGGCCTTGACGACGATCGGCGCGCCCTTGGCGTCGATGTAGGCATGGGCGGCTGCGGCGTCGGTGAAGGCTTCGTAGTCGGCGGTCGGAATCTTGTGGCGCTTCATGAACGCCTTGGAGAACGCCTTGGAACTTTCGAGCTGCGCAGCCGCCTTGGTCGGGCCGAAGATCCGCAGGCCGTGCGCGCGGAATTCGTCGACCACGCCGGCTGCCAGCGGCGCCTCGGGGCCGACCACCGTCAGCATGATCTTTTCCTTCTGCGCCCATTCGCGCAGCGCGACCGGGTCGGTGATGTCGACTTTTTCGTAGCGCCGGTCTGACGCTGTGCCGCCGTTGCCGGGCGCGACGTAGAGCCTGGAGACGCGCTCGGACTGCGCGAGGCGCCAGGCCAGCGCATGTTCGCGGCCGCCGCCGCCGATGACTAAGGTTTTCATTCGGAGATCGATGCGTTGTGGAACACGTCCTGGACGTCGTCCAGGTCTTCGATGATGTCGAGCAGGCGCTGCATCTTCGCGCCCTCCTCGCCCGACAGTTCGATGATGTTCTCGGCGCGCATCGTGACTTCGGCCAGGTCGGGCACGAGGCCGGCGGCCTCCAGCGCCTTCTGCACCGATTCGAAATCCGCGACCGCCGTCAGCACCTCGATCGCGCCGTCGTCGCCGGTCAGCACGTCTTCCGCGCCGGCTTCGAGAGCGACTTCCATCACCTTGTCTTCGTCGGTGCCGGGTGCGAACACGAATTGCCCGCAATGCTTGAACTGGAACGACACCGAGTTCTCGGTGCCCATGTTGCCGCCGTATTTGCTGAAGGCATGACGGACCTCGGCGACGGTGCGCACGCGGTTGTCGGTCATGGTGTCGACGATGATCGCCGCTCCGCCGATGCCGTAGCCCTCGTAGCGGATTTCCTCGTAGCTCACGCCTTCGAGCGCGCCGGTCGCCTTGTCAATGTTGCGTTTGACGGTGTCGGCCGGCAGGTTCACCGCCTTGGCCTTCTCGACCGCCAGCCGCAACCGCGGGTTGGCGCTCAGGTCGCCGCCGCCGGCACGGGCCGCGACGGTGATCTCACGGATGGCGCGGGTCCAGAGCTTGCCGCGCTTCTCGTCCTGTCGCCCCTTCCGGTGCTGAATATTTGCCCATTTGCTATGTCCGGCCATGGCGTTGTTTTCTCGCTGTCTTGTGTTTCAAACCTGGGGTCGAGTTTACTGTCCGGGCGTCGTCGGGCTCGATTTGTGCACGGCAGGTCGACAGGCCGACGTATCCATTTGTGATAATCCGCCGCTTGCGGGCTGTGTTCTTACCCAGAGCATGGTTCTTTCCCTATTTGTCCGTCTGCAAAACCCCGACCGGGTGAAGGAAGCGACATGAGCGCTCGTGATCTGTTGAAGGTGCCGCCCCTGCGCATCGAACGGTTGTCCCTGTCCGAAGGCCTCGCCATGGCCGAGGGCGGCAGCTCGCCGTTCGGCGGACTCGGCTACGGCACCCCGGACGATCTGGCCTGGATGCCGACCGTCAACGCCCAGGTGCTTTCCGCGCGCGGGCCGATGGCCGACGTGTGGCATGCCAGCGGGCAGGTCCAGTCGGGAACTACCGGCCTCGTGCGCTGGCGGACCGACGGTCACTGGGTGCTCGGCGCCATCGACCTCGATGAGACGGTCGAGCGCCAGGGCGTCGCCAAACTGGCCCAGCGCGCGTACCACGACCTTTTCAAGACACTGGAAGAAACCGGCTGCGCGCACCTGCTGCGCATCTGGAACTACCTGCCGCAGATCAACGGCGACGGCGGCGGACTTGAGCGCTACCGGCAATTCAACGCCGGCCGGCAGGAAGCGTTTCTCGAAGCCGGACAGGCTGCGTTCGAGGGCGCACCGGCCGCCTGCGCACTCGGCATCCGCCAGGGCGCGCTCTGCATCCGCTTCCTGGCCGGCCAGATCGCGCCGGTCCCGGTCGAAAATCCGCGCCAGGTTTCCGCCTACCGCTATCCCGACACCTACGGCCCGCGCTCACCGACCTTCTCCCGCGCCGCGCTGGCAGAGCTCGGCGGCGGCGACGTCGCGCTGTTCATCTCGGGCACCGCCAGCATCATCGGCCACGAAACGGTCCACCTCGGCGACGTCGTCGCGCAGACGCACGAGACGCTGCGCAACCTGGCCGCCGTGATCGAAGCCGCCAACGCCCGCACCACGGCCGAATTCGCATTGCCCCGGCTCGAAGCCGTCGTCTACGTCCGCAACGTAGCCGACGCCGAAGCGGTGCGCAGCGTGCTGGCCGAAGTGCTGGGCGCCGAGGCGCCGACGCTGCGCCACGCGGTTTTCCTCGAAGCCGACATCTGCCGCCAGGATCTGCTGGTCGAGATCGAGGCGCATGCGGTCGCGCCGGGCACGCTGAACTGATGATGTCGGCGGACGTGCGATGAGGCGGCTGCTGCAGATCGCGACATCGGTCGCGCTCGCGCCGCCGCTCTACGTCCTTCTCGTCGGGCTCGGCGTCGGCTCGCTCGGCTGGAACCTGGTCGCCACGCTGCTCAACCCGGTGTTGCCGGCGGAAGTCGGCCGCACGCTGGGCCGGCGGGCGATTTCCGGCGCGTACCGCACCTTCTGGACCGTCGCCACGCTGACCGGGATGATGCGCATCGACGCCCGCTGCCTCGACGCGTTGCGCGACGAGCCCGGCCTGATCCTCACGGCGAACCACCCGACGATGCTCGACGCGCTGTTGATGGTCGCGCGGCTGCCGCGCAGCGCCTGCATCATGAAGGCGACGCTGATGCGCAACGTCTTTCTCGGCGGCGGCGCGAAGATGGCGCGCTATATCTGCAACGATTCGGCGCACACCATGATCCGGCTGGCGGTCGAAGACCTGCGGCGCGGCGGTCAGCTGGTGGTGTTTCCGGAAGGCACGCGCACCGTTTCTTCGCCGCTCAACGCATTCCGGCCCGGCGTCACGCTGATCGCCAAGCTCGCGCAGGCGCCGATCCAGACCGTTTTCATCGACACCGATTCACCGTATCTCGGCAAAGGCTGGCCGCTGTGGCGCGTGCCGCCGTTGCCGCTGGTTTTCACGCTGCGGCTGGGCCAGCGCTTCGCGCCCATGCAGGACAGTGCGCTGCTGATGCAGCAGCTCGAGCACTACTTTCGCCATACCTTGCGTACAGAAAAAGAAACGCAAAGAACCCCCCATCCGCCCGCCAGAGGCGCAGCCTGAATGCCAGAACTTTCGCGTACCCATCTTGTCCTGATCCCGAGCTACGACACCGGCGAACGACTCTTTTCAACCGTCAGCAGCGCCCGCGCGCAGTGGAATCCGGTCTGGGTGGTCATCGACGGCAGCACCGACGGCACCGCCGAACGCATGGTGCAGATGGCCGCCAGCGACCCCGGCTTGCGTGTTTTCGTGCTTCCGGAGAACCAGGGCAAGGGCGCGGCCATGCTGCACGGGCTGCTCGCCGCCGAGGCCGAGGGCTACACCCACGTGCTGGCCATGGATTCCGACGGCCAGCATCCGGCCGACCTGATCCCCGATTTCATGCACACCTCGCAGGCGCGTCCGGACACGATGGTGCTCGGCCGGCCGATCTTCGACGACACCGCGCCGATGGTCCGCGTGCAGGGCCGCAAGCTGTCCAACGGCTGGACCCACATCGAGACGCTGTGGGCCGGCGTCGGCGATTCGCTCTACGGCTTCCGGATCTACCCCGTCTCGCCGCTGATCGCCGTCATGAAGCGCCAGAGCTGGATGCGCCGTTTCGACTTCGACACCGAAGCGGTGGTCCGGCTGGTCTGGGGCGGCGCGAAGCCGCTCAACATCGATGCGCCGGTCAAGTACCTGAATGCCGAGGAAGGCGGCGTTTCGCACTTCAACTACGTGCGCGACAACATCCTGTTGAGCTGGATGCATGCGCGGCTGATGGGCGAATTCCTGCTGCGCCTGCCGGGCCTGGCGCTACGCCGCATGCGTCGGCTGCCGCCATTCCAGGCGTGACAACCCAACAAGACCCGGGCGCGCCCTGGACGACAGAGCTCGTCTACCGCATGCGCCGGCACTTCCTGCTGAAGCTGCTCGGCACGACCGCGATCACGACGCTGTTCTTCGTCGCGTACTTCCAGCTGCTGCGCCATCCGGCCTATCCGGTGACGCTGATGCCGCTGACCGCCATCGACCGGCTGATTCCGTTCCGGCCCGAAGCATTGTTTCCTTATCTGTCGCTCTGGCTCTACATCGGCGTCGGCCCCGGCATGCAGCGCAACTTCGCCGAGCTGTCGGTCTACGGGCTCTGGATCGTCGCGATGTGCCTGGCCGGCCTCGGTTTCTTCTATTTCTGGCCGACCGCCGTGCCGCCGATGGGGTTCGACGCCTCCGGCTTCCCGGGATTCGAGTTGCTGCAGGGTGTCGATGCCGCGGGCAACGCCTGCCCGTCGATGCATGTGGCGGCGGCCATGTTCACCGTGATCCGCATCGCGCACGTACTGCGCGGCATCGGCGCGCCGCGCTGGCTTCGCGCCGTCAACCTGCTGTGGTTCGCCGCCATCGCCTGGTCGACGCTCGCGATCCGCCAGCATGTGGCGCTGGACGCCGTCGGCGGCGCGCTGCTGGGCATCGCTTTCGCCCTGCCTTCGCTGCGCTGGAGGCCCGGCGCCCAGCGGATATCATGGAATCGACAGCCAACACAGAAAGAAAAAACACCATGAGTTCGCTGAAGGAATTGCAGGATCTCATCCAGGAAAAGTACGACATCCCGGCGTCCGAACTCGACCCCCAGGCATCCATGCGCGAAAAGGGCCTCGATTCGCTGGCGCTGGCCGAATTCATCTTCGCCATTGAAGACCATTTCCACATCGTCGTGCCGGACGACAACCCGAACATCGACACGCTGGCCGAACTGGCCGTTCTGGTTGACGGCGCCATCGCAGCCAAGGCGGCGAAAGAAGCCAAAGAGGCGAAGGCCGAGAAAGTGGTTTGAGCCGGTGACGGAGCTTCGGTCCATGCATGCCCATCGGGTCCACGTCACAGGTCTCGGCGCCGCATCGCCGCACGGCGATGGTCTTGAAGCACTGTTCGATGCGCTGATGCGCGGCGAATCGGCCATCCACCCGGTCTTTCCCGAATTGCCCAAACCGGCCGCGGCTGCGACCGTCGCGTTCGACGCTTCGCGGTGGTTCACGAAGCTCCAGCTGGCCGGCGTCGACCGGGTGAGCCAACTGGCCGTTGCGGCGGCCGATCTGGCGATCAAAGATGCGGGCCTGGACAACGCAAGCCGATCGGGTGCGGTCGCGCCCGAGCGGATCGGCGTCTTCGCCGGTTGCGGCATGGGTGGCGCCGCCGCGCTGGAAGCCGCGTACCGCAGCGGCGGCCGCGTGCCCCCACTGACCATTCCATCCTTCATGCCGAATGCGCCCGCATCGCACGTTGCGATGCGGCAGCACGCGCAGGGGCCGGTGCTGACCTATTCCGTGGCCTGCGCCTCGTCGTCCGTGGCGATCGCGGAGGCTGCCAAAGCGGTATCGCGCGGCGAAGTCGACATCGCCATCGCGGGCGGCAGCGAAGCGCTGATCGTGCCCGGCGTGGTCCTGGCCTGGCAGGCCATGCAGACGCTGGCGGGCTTCGAACCCGGCGAGGCGGCACGTGCCGTCCGGCCCTTCTCCGCCGACCGCAGCGGCTTTGCGCTGGGCGAAGGCGCTGCGTTCCTGGTCCTCGAATCCGAGCCGCACGCCCGCGCGCGCGGCGCGCGCAGCTACGCCGCGCTCTCCGGCTGGGGCAGCAGCTGCGACGCAACGCACCTGACCAAACCCGATGCGCAGGGTCAGGCACGCGCGCTGCGCATGGCGTTGCGCCACGCCGGACTTTCGCCAGAAGAAGTCGGCTATTGCAACGCGCACGGCACCGCGACACGCATCGGCGACGTGGTCGAGAGCGAAGCCCTCGCGGCCGTCTGGGGCGATGCGCTCGACCGGTTGCAGGTGAGTTCGACCAAGGCGCTGCACGGCCACCTGCTCGGCGCGGCCGGTGCGCTCGAAGCGTTGATCACGGTATTGGCGCTCCACCGCCGGCAGTTGCCTCCGAACGCACATTGCGAGGCGGTCGATGCGGACTGCCGGCTCCATCTGGTGCCCGCCGGCGGCGCCGCGGCGCCTGGGCTCAATGCCGCAATCAGCAGTTCTTTCGCTTTTGGCGGGACGAATTCGGTGCTGTTGTTTACACAGCCCAGTCCTGCATAAAATTCCGGCCTTCCAAAGGAATCGCCCTGGACAAGCTCAATTTCTCCCAGCTCTTCGACGCGTCGCCCAACCCGTACATGGTCATGGCGCCGAATTTCGTCATCGTCGGGGCGAACACGGCTTACCTCAAGGTCACCGGTCGTCACCTTGCGTCGATCGTCGGACGTTCGATCTTCGACGCGTTTCCGAGCCCTAACGCCGAAAGCGAGCTGATGCTGCGCGAGTCGCTGGATCGCGCGGTACGCCTGCGGGTCCGGGACGAACTGCCGCTGATCCGCTACGCCCTGGTTCACGAAACGCCCGACGGCCGCGTTACCGAGGAGCGCTTCTGGAGCGCCACGCACACGCCGCTGTTCGACAACGACGGCGCGCTCAAGTATGTGATGCAGCACACCGAGGACATCACCGAGCTGCAGCGCCTGCGTGCGAAAACCCGAAAGCAGGCAAGCGCCCTGGAAGGCGCCGGCGGCCTGGTCCACAACCGGATCCTGAAGCGTGCGGAAGCGGTCCAGCAGCGCAACGACCTGTTGACGGCCGAAGCCGGTCAGCTGCGCCAGTTGTTTTCTCAGGCGCCGGGCTTCATCGCCGTGGTCCGCGGCCCGCGCCACGTCTACGAGATCGCCAACACCGCATTCGGCAAGCTGATCGGGCATGAGGACGTGATCGGCAAGACGATGCGCCAAGCGTCACCCGAGGTCGAAGGCCAGGGGCTGTTCGAGGTGCTCGACCGGGTGTATGCCACCGGAGAGCCGCAGGTGCTGCGGAACCGCTCGGTCTATCTCATGCAGCCGGAGACGGGCGCACTTGAAGAGCGCTTCATCGACGTCGTCTACCAGCCGGTCTGCGACAAGGAGGGCATGGTGACCGGCATCTTCATCCAGGGCACGGACATCACCGACCAGCGCAGGGCGGAAATCGAGCTGTTGCGGCATCGCGACGAACTCGAGCAGCTGGTCGTGGAACGCACCGAAGCGCTCCGCAAGAGCGACGTCGATCGGCTGGCCATGCAGGCTGCGCTGCACCAGTCGCAGAAGATGGAAGCGCTGGGCAAGCTGACAGGCGGCGTCGCGCACGACTTCAACAATGCGTTGCAGATCATCGCCGGCAACCTGCATCTGCTGCGCCGCACCGTGTCGACCGACGAGCAGACGCAGCGGCGCCTGGAAGGCGCGCTCGGCGGCGTGGAGCGCGGCGCCAAGCTGGCTTCACACCTGCTCGCCTTCGCGCGGAAACAACCGTTGGCGCCGGTGGTGCTCAACACCGGCCGTCTGCTGCGCGACATCGACGATCTGCTGCGCCGCACGCTGGGCGAGACGATCGAGCTCGAAACCGTCGTCGCGGGCGGCATTTGGAACACGCTGGTCGACCGCAATTTCCTCGAGAACGCGCTGCTGAACCTGGCCATCAATGCACGCGATGCCATGCAGGACCAGGGCCAGGGCCGGCTGACGATCGAGGCCGGCAATGCCAGCCTGGACGACAACTACGCCCGCACGCATGCCGAGGTCGTGGCAGGCCAGTACGTGATGATCGCGATCTCCGACACCGGGTCGGGCATGACTGAAGACATCGTGCAGAAGGTGTTCGAGCCCTTTTTCACGACCAAGCCGGAGGGCCACGGCACCGGCCTCGGGCTGTCGATGGTCTACGGCTTCGTCAAGCAGAGCGGCGGCCACATCAAGATCTACAGCGAACCGGGTCACGGCACCACCGTCCGGCTGTACCTGCCGCGCTCGGTCCAGACGGAAGACGCCACCGCGCCGCTGGTACTGATTCCGGCGCTCGGCGGCAGCGAAACCATCCTGGTCGTCGAGGACGATGCGCAGGTGCGCGAGACGGTCGTCGACATGCTGACAGACCTCGGCTACAAGGTTCTGAAGGCGTCGGACGCCAAGAGTGCGCTCGCGGTGGTCGAGAGCGGCGTGCCGATCGACCTGCTTTTCACCGACGTCGTGATGCCCGGCACCCTGCGCAGCCCCGAACTCGCCCGACGCGCCAAGATTGCGCAGCCGCTGATCGAAGTGCTCTTCACCTCCGGCTACACCGAGAACGCCATCGTCCACGGCGGCAGGCTCGACCCGGGCGTCGCGCTGCTGAGCAAGCCCTATCCACGCGAGGAACTGGCACGGAAAATCCGCCACATCCTGAGCAACCGCCGCCATGCGAGCGGTCTGCAGACCGAAGTCGACCACCTCACGGAACAGAACCTGGCACACGACCGCGCCAGCCGCAACATGCCGTCGCTGCGCGTGCTTGTCGTCGAAGACGACGCGGCATCGCTCGCGTCGACGCTGGAAATCCTCGAGCACTTGGGCCACCGTCCAACCGGCGTCGCTTCCGCCGAACTGGCACTCGAAAGCCTTGCCGAGACGCCTTTCGAGGTGTTGATGACCGACGTCAATCTGCCGGAGATGTCGGGCGACGTGCTCGGTCAACGCGCAGTTGCGCTGCATCCTGCGTTGCAGGTGGTGTTTGCGAGCGGAATGAGCGGTGTCGAAACCGGTATCGCCCAGGCATTCTGGCTGCCGAAACCCTTCGGAACCGAGCAGATATCGAACGTGCTTCAGCGGGTTGCAGCCGGCGCAGCGAACGTTATCAAAGGCCAGTCGGCATAGCCGATACGACAAGTTCGTACCAGTTCGTATTGGCCGTCCGTCATATTGGTCAGGCCGCCTCCGCTGCCTAAGCTTCGTGGTGTGCTTATCGCCCATCCATGAACATCGTCAAGACCTCGCGAGAACTCAGCTCTCAAAACTTCTCGTTCGTGCCATCCGAAGAGTGGGCGCTGAACGGAAAGTTCGCAGCGGCTTGGGATGAACTCGTCGGCAGCTGGGACAGGTTGGAAGCCGACCGCTATATGAAACCCGGCGACGACTATCGAAAACGGCGCTTCTGCAAATACCGGGTCGACGTCGCTGACATGAAATTGGTCGAGCTGAACGACTTCTCTTTCTATCAGCTATCAGCAGTCAATTCATATGCAGGCGGGTTGCGCCGGGATTTCGCACCGGTGGAGCCGGAGATTCGACGGAACGTCGTGATTTCCAGCATCGTCCGGACCTGTCTCGAGGCCATCAATGCATCCCAGCAAAAGCCGTCACGCAAATGGCAGGTGTACCTGCACCAGATCCGCATCAATTGCAATCGCAAGGTGTTCGGCCAGCCCACGCCGGAAGGACTGCATCGGGACGGTCACGATTTCATCAGCATGCATTTGATGAAGCGCGTGGGTATCGATGGCGGCACGAGCAGGATCTGCAGCCTCGACGGGCAACGATTGATGACGGTCACCCTGCGAAATCGCATGGACGGATTTCTTGTCAACGACAGCGCCCTGCTCCACGGCGTTTCCCAGATCATGCCGTCCGCCGCCGATGCCGGACACCGCGACATGCTCATCATCGACTACAACCGCGACGAATGAAGTCATGAAGAAAATGAAGATCGGGATTACCGACCGGCTGCTGGAAGTCGGTCCGTTCGAATCCGAACTGGTGAGCCTCGGAGCGGAATTCGTCTTCCTGAATTCGCTGGAAGAGCGCGACTTCAGGGCGTCGGATCTCGCCGACCTGGATGCATTGCTTGTGTGGCATGCGCAAATCACCGAATCGACCGCGCGGCATCTGAAAAATTGCAAGCTGGTCGTCCGTTACGGCATCGGCTACGACCAAGTCGACGTCGCCGCCCTGACGCGCGCGGGCATCCGGTTCGCAAACAACCCGTCCTATTGCACCGAAGAAGTCGCCGACACCGCCTGCGCAATGATCCTCAATGGAGTCCGGGGCGTGACGCGGCACGACAACCTCGCGCGACACCACGGCGATGCGTGGCAGGAGCACAACCTGCCGACGTGGCGCTCGGGCTCCCGAAAGGTCGGACTGATCGGCTTGGGGAAAATCGGAATTGCGACCGCATTGAGGCTCAAAGCTTTCGGATTCGATATCTCGGCCTATGACCCCTATGTCGAGCAAGGTGTCTGGAAATCGCTGGGTCTGAATTACGTCGGCAAACTGGAGGACATCCTGCGCACCAGCGACATCGTCTCGCTCCATTGCCCGCTGACCGAGGCGACCGCAGGAATGATCGATGCGGAATTCCTCAAGCGCATGAAGCCCGATGCGATCCTGGTCAATACCGGCCGCGGCATGCTGATGCAGTCGCTTCACACGCTCGAATTGCACATGCGGGCGAACGAAGAATTCCGGGTATTCCTCGATGTCCTGCCGGTCGAACCGCCCGGCGACGACCCTCTGATTGCGGCATGGCGCCGAAACGAGGATTGGCTCTCGGGCAGGCTGGTCATCAATCCACACAACGCCTATTACTCGGATGCCTCGCACGTCGAACAGCGCAAGGACGCGATGGAAACCGTTCGGCTTGCGTTGTACGACGGCGTCTTCAGAAACACGATCCGTCGATAGATGAACACCGGACTGCTGGGATTTTCGCTGATCGCGCTGTTCCTGGTGCTGTCGCCGGGCGTCAACACGATGCTCATCATCAACAATGCATCGAATTTCGGCCCGAAGATCGCAACCTTCAATATCGCAGGACTGTGCTCCGCGACCTTCTTTCATGGTGCGCTGTCGATCTTCGGCATTTCGGTGATCGTGCTGTCGAGCCCGAACCTCTATTTTTTCGTCAAGGCGATCGGCGGGTTCTACCTGGCCTACATCGGCTTGAAAATGCTTTGGGCCGGAATAGAGTTCCTGAACGGAAAGTCGACCCGACGGACCGCGCGAAAAATATCCGCGATCTCTAAATCGCCTGCGGAAAGCTATCGGGAAGGTTTCATCACGCAGCTCTTCAATCCGAAGGTGTCGATGTTCTATCTGGCCGCTTTCCCTCAATTCATCGCGGGCCACAATTCGGGCCATCAGGCGATCTATGCGGGGTTCTCGATGGTGCTGATCCACGCATCGATCATTGCGAGCTGGTTCTTCTTCCTGACTTTCTTCATCGCCCGCATGAAGGAAAAGCTGGAGAACCCGAAAATTCAGGCGGCAATCAATATCGTGACCGGCGCGGTGCTGCTTTTCTTCGCGGCTGCCGCGCTCCTCTTTTGACTAGATCATCCCGCCGTTGATCGATATCACCTGACCGGTGATGTAAGCCGCTTCGTTGCTCGCCAGAAAACCGGTCAGCGCCGCAACCTCTTCCGGCGTTCCGGCGCGCTTGACCGGCACCATCTGCGCGATCACCGCCGGATCGAATACCGCGTCGGCCATCGGCGAGGCGATGATGCCCGGCGCGATGGCGTTCACCGTGACGCCGCGCGATGCGACTTCGAGCGACAGCGATTTCGTCGCGCTGTTGATCGCGCCCTTGGCGGCCGAATAGTTGACCTGACCGCGGTTGCCAGTGAGCGACGCCACCGACGAGATGTTCAGGATTCGGCCCCAGCGCGTGCGCATCATCGGCAGCAGAAGCGGCTGGGTGACGCGGAAGAAGCCGTTGAGAGACACGTCGATCACCTTGTGCCACTGTTCGGCGCGCATGCCGGGCATGACCGCGTCGTCGTGGACGCCGGCGTTGTTGACAAGGATCTGCACTGGACCGCCCGCGAGCACGGCAACGCAGCCGGCGGCGGTCGCCTCGTCGCTGCACAGGTCGAACACGTGGCATTCGGCCTGGCCGCCGTTCGCGCGGATCGTCTCGGCAAGCGCTTCGACCGCCTGCGGGCGGGAACTCGCATGCAGCAGCACTGTGGCGCCGTCGCGCGCGAGGCGCAGGGCAATGGCGGTACCGAGCGCGCCGCTGGCGCCGGTGACGAGGGCACGCTTTCCGGAAAGACTCATGGTTCTATCTCGATTCGTTATTCAGGCATCACAGCGCAGCGGTCCTGGCTTCATGCTTGCGCAGCAGGAAGATCCGATAGACCAGATAGCCGAGGAACACCGCAAAGACCCAGATGCTGTTGAGCAGGCCATAGACCAGCACGCCGCGCGCGGTCGAAAAGTCGAGCGCGAAAATCAGCAGGGCCTGCACCACGATGCAGGAAGTGACGTTGAAAGCCACCGGCACGACCCAGGTCCGCCCCAGCGACAGCGCATACGCGATACCGACCATCATCGAGACGCAGCCGCCGAGCACGCTCAGGAACAGCTCGATGTCGAGGTTCGCGTAGTTCTTTCCGAGCAGATACAGCACCTGCGTGGGGAAGAACCAGGCGATGGCGCAAGACACCAGGCTGATGACGAACATCAGGCCCAGGATCTGGATCAGCCGCTTGAAGAGCACGTCGCTGCGCTCGGGCAGTCGCGCGAAGCGCGGCACGATCAACGTCGAGAAGATGCCGCCGACGACGGTCAGGATGGCCGCCAGCCGGCCGAGCGCGCCGATCTGCGCGATGGCTTCGGTATTACCGTAGATCGAGATCAGCCAGACCGACAGCTGCGACGACAGGCAGTAGTAGATGGCGCCCGGCAGCGTGCGCTTGACCATCGCCAGGATGCCGCGCCGGATTTCGGGGTTCGGCGGCTTCGAGAAATCGGTGAACTTGAAGGCGATCTTGCGCAACCGGTAGTTGGCCCAGATGCGCGGAATGCCGTTCGCCAGGATTGCCATGGCCGCGAACGGCAGCATGAAGATGGTCGAAAGCAGCAGCACGAAGCGCAGCACGTTGACCGCGATCAGGTTCTTCTGGAGCGCCGTGATGTCCTGGTTGAGCCGCACCGGCACTTCGAGGATGTCTTCGGTCAGGCCGGCGAGGAATGCCGGAACCAGCGCCAGCAGGATCAGCACCGCAAACTGCCAGGCCGCGCCATGCTTGACCAGCAGCACGAACAGCACCGGCATCGACACCGCCAGACTCACCATCGAGAACTTGCGCCGCAATTGCAGCCCGGTCGCGACGGTTTCGCCCATCGCCCCCTTGTCCTGCCAGGCCTTGGCGCCGTGCGCCAGGACGCCGGCCGTGATGCCGCCGTCGGCCAGCGCGACCAGCGTGCCGAGCATCGTGTAGGCCAGGGTGTAGAGCGCGTATTCGTGCGTCGACAGCATGTGGATGATCAGGAATCCGCTCAGCAGACCGAGACCCTGGACCAGCATCTGCGCCGAGCCGGTGATGGAGACGAGCACGCCCCACTCGAAGAACTTCGCGTAGCGCGGATCGGCGCGCAGGCGCGTGACGAGCGCCCTCATCGGGAAACGGCGCCGCTGTCTGCGCCGATGCCTGCGCCGGCATCCGCCAGCGGCGTGTTCAGCACCACCACCGCACGGCCTTCCGCCAACGCCGTTCCGACGGCGTCGCGCACGGCGAATTCGTACAGAACCTGCCGCGCGTCGCCGGACAGACGCTGGGCATGCACCGCCAGCACGCCCGGCACGTCGTCGAAGCGGGCAACCGACAACCGGACGTTGCGCGCGCTGGCCAGAAAGCCGGCTGAAGGCTCCGCGCCTTCGGACGCCAGCAGACCGCCGTGCAGCGCCATGGCCTGTGCGGCGTATTCGATCAGGTTCGGTGCCAGCAGGCCGCTCGCGGTGCGAAGCGGGTTGTCGGCCAGCGCATGGCTCGATGTCGAGCAATGGATCGCCGTCGCATCCCAGCTTTCGAGCCGGTCGAGCAGGCACATGCTGCCGCTGTGCGGAATGCGCCGCGCGATGCCGGCGCGGTCGAGGGTCTGGGGAGTCGTCATGAAGGCGGAATCAATGGGAGGGTTCGAGGTCGGCGACCAGCAGCACGTTCGCAAAAGGCGTGCCTTCGCTCATCGGCACGCTCTGCACCTTGAAGCCGAGGCGCGCCAGCAAGACCTTCCATTGTTCCAGCGTTCGGCCCCAGGTGGGCGAAACGCGGTGTCCTCTGACACGCGTGACGGTGCGGTCCACCCACTGGCTCACAGCGAAACCGCGCGAACTCGAGGCGTCGCCAATACGCAACAGCAGACGCCCTCCCGGCGACAGCGCGTCGCGCACGCGGCACAGCACGCCCTCCTGCGCTTCGAGATCGACGTAATGCAGCACGTCGAGGATCACGACCAGATCGCAGGCCGGCAGCTCGGCGGTGCGCATGTCGGCGCAGAGGATCTGCGGCGCCGGCACGAGGTGACCGATCGATTCGCGGGCGCGTGCCACGTCCTTGGGCATCAGCTCGATGCCGGTGTAGACGGTGCGCGGCGGCGTCGCCAGCCAGCTTTTCGGCCACTGACCTGACGCCTGCATCGACGCCGCAACCGACAGGAGGCTTGCGATCAGGCTCTGGCCGCTGCCGATGTCGACGATGCGTGCGCGGTCCGGGCCGATCAGGCCGCGTTCCAGCATGCCGCGGAAAACCGGGTCGCGCCCAAGCTTGCCGCGCGCGAAATGCCAGGCGAAACGGCCGCCGCGCCGATATGGTTCGGTCGCGGCGTCGAGCAGGCGGTGCCACGCGGCGTCATGCGCCGCGCGGGAAGAAACGGGAGTCATGCAGTCAGTCCTTGGGGTAGCGTGACCGCGCGCAGGCGGTCGGCCTTGAGACGCGCCAGCAGCGGCGGCAGCACTTCGAGCAGCACCGGACGGCCCTGCGGGGTGCGCGCGGCATTGCCGTCGTGCAGCAGCAGGATGTCGCCGGCGGTCAGACGCCGAACCAGCCGCGCCAGCACGACGGCCGGATCGCGCTCGCGCGTGTCGAAGCCGCGCCGCGTCCAGCTCACCAGCGACAGGTCGAGCCGCTGGAGCACAGGCGCCAGAAACGGATTGCGCAGACCGGCCGGCGCCCGAAAGCAGGTGGGCCGCTCGCCGGTGATGTCGGTCAGCACGTCCTGCGCACGGGAGATTTCAGCCTCGTACCCGCGCGGGCCGAGGAACGAAAAGTTGTGTCGATGGCAGGACGTGTGGTTCTGCACGCTGTGACCGCGCGCCACGATCTCGCGCGCCAGCGCCGGATGCGCCTCGACCCGGTCGGCGATGCAGAAGAAGGTCGCGCGCTGACGGTGCATGTCGAGCAGATCGAGCACCTTGGGCGTCACTTCGGGATCGGGGCCGTCGTCGATCGTCAGGGCGATCTCGCGCCGCGCGATGGCTGCGGCCGGAAGCCGCGTGACGTTAGGCCCCAGCAACCGGCTGCGCGGGGTGAGCCCGGCGCCGGTGATCAACGCATGGTTGAGCACCACGGCGCCGATGGCCCACGGCGTGGCGCCGGGCACCCACAGCGCGGCACCGAGCGCCGCACCGTGCAGGCCGACGCTGGCAGCGATCCACATCGGCAACTGCGAGGAGCCGGAAGAAACCTGTACGGGAGATGAACCCGGTGAAGAAACAGTAGGAGCCATGCGTTGCTTTGTAACTCAGCCGACCGCTTTAGTAACTATTTTGTTTTCTTTTCTTACGAACGCCGCCGAAAGCATCAATGCCAGGAAAGCACCCGGAGCCACCACGCGGCCGATGGCCGAGAGCGCGGGTATGTCGGAAATCGCGATCAGGCCGAAGGAAACCACGGTCGTCAGGTTGGCGAGCATCAGCGACGCCAGCGTGTCTTCGTCGGCGCGGCCGGTGACCTGGAGCTGATCGAAGAACAACGCATAGTTGGAACCGACCGCGACGATCAACAGCAGCCCGACCAGATGCAGGATGCCCAACGGCACATGCAGCGCCGCCATGCCGCCGAGCGTCAGGATCACCGCCAGCAGCAACGGCTGGCAGACGGCGACCAGGCGCTTGATCGAGCGCAGGTACAGCCCGAGCAGCACGACCACGGCCAGCGCGCCGAGCATCACCTGCACGAAGGCTTCGTGCAGATAGCGGTCGTAGAGGCTGCCGAGTTCGCGGCCGATGTCGACGACCTGCACTTCGGGCAGCGACGACAGGCTGGCGGCGAGCTTGGCGGAATCGAAGGTGTCGGTGGTGTGCAGTGCGATCAGCGACGACCATCCGCCGCCCGTGCGTTCGTAGAGCAGCGCCCGCACGACCGGTGCCAGCGCGCCGTCGGCCAGATCGGTCCGCGTGATCGGCGGCAGCGCGCGAGAAGCTTCGACCGATGTCACGAACGGCTGGAGCATCGAGGCCGGTAGCGGCAACCCGGCCGTCGCCGCGACCAGCCGGCTTTGCAGCGTCGCCGCATCCGGCAGGCTGGCGAGGCGCGCCTGTTGCGTCGCAATGCTCGGCAGCATGCGCGCGACGCTTTCGTAGCCGCCGAGCTGGCCTTCGGCGACCAGCGCATCAAGCTTGAGACCCGCCGCCTCGGTCGCGCGCAAGGCGCCCTGCTCGTCCGCCGCCTGCACCACGACCAGCGTGCCGCCGTCGGCCGCGCCGATGTCGGCACGCAGGCTGGCGTCCAGCTCCTGCGACGCTTTCGAGATCGGGCTCATCGACGTGAGGTTGGCACGCCAGAGTTCGCCGCCCTGCCAGGCCATCAGGCCAAGCGCCGCGATGCCCAGCACCACGAAACCGAGGCGAAGCCGCGGCAGGTAGTGAACGATGCCGCCCGCCACGCGCGCCATCTGGCGACGCATGCCCATGCCGGTCGCGCCGTCCGGTGCCAGCATCGGCAGGCCGTGCCGGGTCACGAAGGCCGCGGCGACCAGGCCGGCGATCGAAAACACGCCGAGTTGCGCCAACCCCGGAAAGCCGGAGAACAGCAGCGCCGCGAAGCCGCAGACCGACGTCAGCAGGCCGAGCCGCACGGTCGGCCAGTTGAGATCGCGCCAGCGCTGCCAGCCGGTGCCGCGCACCGCGGCGCCGCGCGCCTGGATCAGGTAATAGATGGCGTAGTCGACCGTCTCGCCGATCAGCGTGCTGCCGAAACCCATCGTCAGCCCGTGCACCGAGCCGAAGACCAGCGAGACCGCCGCCGTGCCGGCCACCACGCCGGTCAGCACCGGCAGCAGTGCAATGACCAGCGCGCGCGGCGAGGCGAAGGCCAGCAGCAGCAGGCAGCCCATCACGATGGCGCCGATGATCGCCAGGTGCATCGCCTCGCCCTTGATCTTGTCGCGGCTTTCGACCGAGAACACCGGGGCGCCGCTCAGAAGCAGACGTGGCTTTTCAACGCCCGGACCGGTTGCAGCGCCGCCCGCCGTGGCGACAGCCTTGTCGAATTCCGTCCTCACCCGCGCAATCGCCGCCGCCTGGGCGTCGAGGTCGCTGCCCGACGCCTTGGTGGTCGTCAGCAGCATCGCGCGCGGCGCCGTGCGCGACACCCAGACGCCGTTCTCGGTGCGCGGCGAGCTGGCCGGGATCAGGCCTTCGGCAATGCGCTGGGTTTCGCCGGTCGGGTCGCGTTCCAAAAGCGGCCGGACCATGTTGCCGGCCGGCGTTCCGAGCATCGACAGCGTGTCGACGATGGCATCGCGCAGGCCGGCCTCGGTGAAGCGCTCGGGCGTGACGTCGGGCGACAGGTGGTAACGGTGGTCGAAGACGAACGTCCCGGCTTCCTGCCAGTCGCTGGTGTCACCGTTCTGCACCTGCTCGAACAGGCCGCTGGATCGCATTGCCTTGCCGAGCGCACGCGAGATGTCCGCGCGCTGGGCCGAATCCTTGCCGCCCTCGACGCCCATCATCAGCGTGCGCGAGGCGACGCCGCTCTGCAATTGCTCGATCAGCACCCGTTGGCGCGCATCGGGGCTCGCAGGCAGGAAAGCCGAGAGATCGGCGCTGAACTGGGTTCGGGAAATCACGGCGACGCCGGCCAGCACGGCCGCCAGCCAGATCAGCAGGACCAGCGCGCGGCGACCGCGGCTTGGCCCGGCGTTGGGCCCGACAGTCGACGCGCTCACTGCGCGACGCCCGGCCGGCGCGGCGAAATCGTCATCACCGAGCGGTCGCCGCCACGGAATTCCATCTCGACGCCGAGCACTTCGCCGGCGCGCCCGGTCAGGCGCAGGTAGTTGATCTGCGAGGCCAGCCGTTCGTCGATCGGCGCCAGGTCGATCGCCCATTCGTTCGCCGTGCCGGTGACCTTGGTCTTGAAATAGCGCTCCAGCACCGGTGCGTTGCCGGCCAGCGTGGCGCGCATCGCCTCGACCAGCCCGAGCAGTTCGGGGATGCTGTCGAGCGTCATCGTGCGGGTCCGGCCGCTGCGCGAGAGCACCAGCGCATTGCCGTCGACCGACATGGTTTCGGGCCGCGGCGAGAGCGTCTTGCGCACCAGCTGATCGGGCGCGGTGAAGCTCAGCGTGCCGCTGGCCGCCAGCGGGCCGTCGAAACCGCGCACGTAGCGCTGCTCGACGAAGTTGGCTTCGCCGTGCTTCTGCTTGCCGAGGAGGCCCATGAGTTCGGGCAGGTCGAACGCCCAGGCGGGAACGGCACCGAGGCAGAGCAGCGCGGCGCCGACCGCGAAGCTACGAATCTTTCGAGGAAGGCGCGTCTTCAAGCCAGAAATCATGGAAATTGAACCAGTTGTAGGGGTAGGCGCGGCACAGCGATTCGAGCCGCGCGACATAGGCTTCGACGGCCGTGCGGATGCGCAGTTCACGCTCGACCGGATCCTTGAGACGTTCGGTGAAGTCGGCCAGCGGCTCGAAAATCACATCGTAGCGATTGCCGCCGACGTACAGCCCGGCCATGAAAAACACCTTGCGGCGCAGGATGGCGGCGAGCCGGAACGGCCCGTCGTTGAAAGTCGCCGGATGGCCGAGGAACGGCAGGACGACCGCGCTGCCGCGCGACTGACCCGAGGGATCGTCGCTGCCCGGCAGCGTGCGGTCGGCCAGCAGACCGCCGAGGCCGCCGCTGTCGAGCCAGTCGCGCAGTTCCAGCATCGAATGCGGCTGGCCGAGCGCGATGATGTTCGGCCGCATTTCCGGAATGCTGATCGCCTTGAGGATCGACATGATCCGCTGCGCGTTGCTGGTGAACATCAGCATCGCGACGCGCAGGCCTTCCTTGTCGGAACTCTGCTGCTTGCAGGCGCCCAGCGCCTCGAAGCTGCCGATGTGGGCGCCCAGCAGAAAAGCGCCACGTCCTTCAAAAGCTTCCGTTTCAACCGGATGTTGGCCGGTGACCTTGACATCAAAAAGCGCCAGCCGCCCGCGCAGGAAGAACACGCGGTCGAGCACGGTCGAGCCGAAGCTGTGCAGCAGCCGGTAGCCGTCGCCCCAGCCAGCCTTCGGCCCGATGGCGCGCAGCAGATAGCGCCTGGTGTTGCGCCGCGCATCGGGCACGAAGAACAGGAAATACAGGCAGATCGGATGCAGGATCAGCCGCGTCGCACGCCGGCCGAACTTCAGCGCCACCCAGCAGATGAAGCGCAGCGCCGCCATGTTGCTGCGCTCGGGCGCATGTGCCCAGCCGGTACTGGTGATCGGCTGCGCCATCAGGCAGCAGCCTCGCCAGCGACCCAGCGACCGCTCGCGGCGATCACGTCACCGCAACGGACCTCGAAACGCACGCCGCGCGAGGCACCGGTTTCCGGATGCAGCGAAATGTCGACCGTGGCGCCAGGGCGCACCGGCGACAAAAACTTGACCGCAGCCAGCGTCGGATGCGCGCCGAGACGCGCCACCATGGCCGGCACGCGCGCCATCGCTTCCATCACTTCCGACACCAGCAGCGCACCCGGCAGCAGCGGCTGACCCGGAAAATGGCCGACGAACACCGGATGGTTGACCGGCACATCGTGCGTGATGTGCACCGGCGTGTCGTCCGCCGCCATCTGCGACAGCGCGAACTCGCGCAGCGCGCGGGCGGTCAGCTTGCCGGTGGCCTCGCGCGGCAGGCTCCTGACCTGCACCACGCGACGCGGCACGAACACCGATTCGATGCGATGCCGCAATTCGGCGACCACCGCGCCCGGCGCCAGCGTCGGCGCGACGACGAAAGCCACCGGACGGACGATGCCGTCGGCCACTTCGTCGGGCAGCCAGAAGGCGCCGTCCTCGACGCCGGGAACGCTGTTGAGGTGGTAATTGAGGTGGCCGAGCGAACTGCGCTTGCCGGCCACGTGGATCAGGTCGTTGGACCGGCCGAACAGTCGGAAGCGACGGTCGTCGACCAGTTCCAGCACGTCGGCCATCGGCGTCGGCTGTGGAATGAAGTCGCCTTCGAAGACGAATTGCTCGACGCCCTTTTCGGCGCCTTGTTCTGCTGCAGCCTGAGCGCGCACGCGAATGTCGCCGAAGGTCTCCCAGACCTCGCTTTCAGTCGGACGGCGCGATGCGACCTGGCCGGATTCGGTGCTGCCGTAGATCTCGATCAGCACGCCGCCGGTGGCCTGCTCGGCCTGCGCGGCAAGCTGCGGCGACAGCGGCGCGGTCGCGGAAAGGATCAGGTCGACCGGCGGAATGGCGAGCCCCGACATCACCAGCGTCTTCAGAT
>JAQGMX010000073.1 GCA_028292145.1 Variovorax sp. | reverse complement strand
GGCGGCGCAGCGGGGGGCACCGGCGGCTCAGCGATAAGCGGCTGTGTGGCTTCGGTCGTACTCGCCGGCACCGCAGATTCGGCAGGCGCCTCGGCCGGAGCGGAAACCGGAACGGCGGCGGCTGGTTTGGGTTTCGGTGCCGGCCTCGGCTGTGCCGGCTTGCTGGGTGCCATGGGCTCGATCGGCGTGACAGGTTGTGGCGTTGCGGGCGTCGCAGGCTCAGGCGCGGGCGCCGCAGCCACGATCGTCCGCATCTCGAAGCGCGCCGCGACCGGCGACGGGCTCGGCCCGAGCGTCATCGGCACGGCGCCCAGCAGCAGCCCATGCAAGAGCACGACGACCGCCGTCAGCACTGCGATCGGCACCCACGAGCGGCGCCGCTCCGCCGGCTCGAGCAGCACGGCGATGTCGTCGTCAGGCGGGGAAGAAGGCGTCATGAGGGATGGATACGGGGCCGGCGCAGAGGTTCGGCTCGCTACACTGCCGCCCGTCCAGTCAGTTTAGTAGCGCCACGATCAAGCCACCATGAAACTCGCCACCCTCAAAGACGGATCGCGCGACGGCCAGCTGGTCGTCGTTTCGCGCGACCTCACGCTCGCCCACTACGCCACCGGCATCGCCGCCCGCCTGCAGCAGGCGCTGGACGACTGGGGCTTCATCGGCCCGCAGCTCGAAGACCTCTACGACCAGGTCAACTGGGGCCGCGCGCGCCATCCGTTCCCGTTCGACCCGGCGCAATGCATGGCGCCGCTGCCCCGCGCGTACCAGTGGGCCGACGGCTCTGCATATATCAACCACGTCGAACTGGTGCGCAAGGCCCGCAATGCCGAAGTACCCGAAAGCTTCTACACCGACCCGCTGATGTACCAGGGCGGCAGCGACGACTTCAGCGGCCCGTGCGATCCGGTCGTGGTCGCGAGCGAGGCTTTCGGCATCGACTTCGAGGCCGAGATCGCGGTCGTCACCGGCGACGTGCGCATGGGCGCTTCGCCGGAACAGGCGCTCGAAGGCATCCGTCTCGTCATGCTGGCCAACGACGTCAGCCTGCGCAATTTGATACCCGCCGAACTCGCCAAGGGCTTCGGCTTTTTGCAGAGCAAGCCGGCGACCGCCTTCAGCCCGGTCGCCGTGACGCTCGACGAACTCGGCGACGCCTGGCAGCGCGGCCGGTTGAATCTGATGCTGCAGAGCACCTGGAACGGCCGCAAGGTCGGCATGTGCGATGCGGGCGAGGACATGACTTTTCACTTCGGCCAGCTGATTGCGCACATCGCGAAGACGCGCAATGTGCGTGCCGGCAGCATCGTCGGCAGCGGCACGGTGAGCAACAAGGGCGTCGAAAAGGGCGGGCGGATGGACTGGCCGAAGGGCTACTCGTGCATCGCTGAAAAACGTTGCATCGAGACGATCCAGGACGGAAAGCCGTCGACGGAGTTCATGAAATACGGCGACACGATTCGGATCGAGATGAAGGGGCTCGACGGAAAGTCGATGTTCGGGGCGATCGAGCAGGAGGTTATGTCGCCGTCAGGCTCGGACCCTGGCTGCGTGCCGGCCTGAACAACCTCAGAATCAAAGAACCAAAAAAGAGACAACACCATGCACCGCAGAACCCTCATTACCTCTCTTGCTGCTTTCGCAGGCAGCGCCGCGTTCGCCCAATCCCAAAGCCCAAGCACTTACCCCGACCAGCCCATCCGCTGGGTCGTCCCGTACCCCGCGGGCGGCGGCACCGACGTGCTCGCACGCGCAGTCGGCGAGGCGATGCGCGAGTCGCTCGGGCAGCAGATCGTGGTCGACAACCGGCCCGGCGCGTCGACCAACATCGGCGCGCAGATCGTTGCGACGGCACGGCCCGACGGCTACACCGTGATTTCCGCCGACAACGCGCTGCTCGCCTTCAACGAATTCCTGTTCGGCAAGCTGCCCTTCGATCCGAAGACCGATTTCACCTACATCGGCGGCATCAGCCGTTTTCCGCTGGCGCTGGTGGTGCATCCGTCGGTGCCGGTGAAGACGGTCGCGGAATTCGTCGCCTACGCCAAGGCGAATCCGGGCAAGCTGAACTACGCGTCGCCGGGCAACGGCTCGCCGCATCACCTGGCGATGGAATTGTTCAAATCGCGCACCGGCATCTTCGTCACGCACATTCCCTACCGCGGCGCGGCGCCGGCCATGCAGGACGTGATGGGCGGACAGGTGCAGTGCATGTTTCTCGACCTTGCCGCCGGACTGTCGGTGGTGCAGTCGGGCAAGGTGCGGGCACTCGGCATCGGTTCGGCACGGCGCGCGCCGGCCTTGCCCGATCTGCTGACGCTGGCCGAAGCCGGCGTGCCGAACGCGGAGGTGTTCGCATTCCAGGGGCTGCTCGGTCCGGCGAAGCTGCCGGCGCCCATCGTTCAGCGGCTCAACGTCGAGTTGAACAAGGCGCTCGCGACACCGGCCGTCGTGAAGCGCATGAACGATTTCGGCATGGAGTCGCTGGCCGGCACGCCGGAGCAGTTCCGCATGCTGGCGCGCGTGGAAGCCGGTCGCTGGGGACCGGTGATCAAGGCACAGGGCATCAAGCTGGACTGATTGCCGCTGCGCAGGTGCGGGCCCTCGGGCGCGGGGTGGAAAAGGCTCGGTGGGGAGAGGGATTTTCGGTCGAAGGCGTGGAGTAAGCTGACGCCATAAAAACCGATGGAGATAGCCATGAGCGACGCGACCCCCCCTTTCGCCTTCAGCCAGTTCGTCCCGGGTTTCGACTTTCTGAAGAATCTTGCGGATGCCGCGGCGGCAACCGCTTCGACGGCGGCAAAGAACCCGGCCGCCGGCGGCATCGCCGGGGCTGCCGCCGGCGCGATACCGGGCATGCCCAGCCTGTCGAGTTGGGTCGCGCCGACCATCAGCGTCGAAGAGGTCGACAAGCGCATCCAGGAACTCAAGACCGTGCAGTACTGGCTCGAACAGAACGGCCACGCGCTCAAGGCCACGATCCAGGCGCTGGAAGTGCAGAAGATGACGCTTTCCACGCTGCGCGGCATGAACGTGCGGATGGAAGATCTGGCCAGCGCCTTCACGCGCCATGCAACGGCCCCTGCAGCGGCTGCGCCGTTCGCGGCGCCGGCCTCGCAGCCGGAAAGCCGCACCCGGGAAGCGGACGCCGATGTCGATACCCATACCGATACCGATACCGACGGCGCGACAGCCGGCGTCGTCGATCCGATGCAGTGGTGGAACGCGTTGACCGATCAGTTCCAGCAGATCGCGACCTCCGCCATTCACGACGCAGCGCAGATCAAGATGCCCGTGATGCCCGTGATGCCCGTGATGCCCGTCATGCCCACCGCGCAACAGACGGACAAGCCCGCCGCCGCCCGCAAGAAGCCCGCATCGAAGACGAGCGGCAGGAGCACCGCGAAGCCGGCTGCCAAGACAGCTGCGCCGCGCAAGCGGGCACGCGGCGCCTGAATTTTCGGACTCATTCCACCCCAACCCCGACGAACGACACCGTGAAGCTTTTCCCCACCGGGCATGCCACCCATCCGCAATGGCAGATGGCTGCCGGCCTCGTTTTGGCGCAGTTGCGCGCGCAGATGGCCTTGCCCGAATACGCGCACACG
>JAQGMX010000057.1 GCA_028292145.1 Variovorax sp. | reverse complement strand
AGTGATGCGCGTGTTCGAAAGTGTCGACTTCCGCCACGGCGCCTTTCGTTCCGGCGAACCCTTCGAGCGTGAAACGCACACGCCGCATGACGGAGTCTTCCCGGTCGATGCACAGCGCGATGCGGTCTCTCGGCGTGCGCCCGAGTCCTGGCGAAAGCCAGACTTCCACGACGTCGCAGAGCCGCCCTTCGACGCGCTCCGTGCCCGCCATGCGCGCCGGCAGGTTACGGCCCGCCAGCCACAGCGGGCCCAGCAGGAACAGTTTGTAGGCTTCCGCCACGAGTGCGGAGGCGTCGAGCGTCGGCGTGTCCGTCGCCGGCACGCCGTTGCGCCAGACCGCGATGTCGCCGTTGGCGGGCGCGTTGTCCGCATCGCGTCGCCAGAGCACCTTCTTCAGTCCGCTCGGCCCCTGGTAGAGCTGCGCGTTGATGCCCAGCGCCGGCATCAGCCGTTCCTGCGAGCTGACGCGGTAGCCGGCATCGACCACCTCCGGCTGGATGCTGCCGATCAGCGGACGCCATTTGCCGTCGTAGGCGATGTTGATGTCGCGCAGTTGCCGGTAGGCGCCGAAGCCGTGCGCGTCCGCGCTCTGGCGCAGACGCATCGCCGCGGCGATGTCCGAAGCGGCCGCAGGTTGCACGGTCAGCGGCAGCGGCGACGTGCAGCCGCCGAGCGCGGCGAAGGCGGGCAGCAGGGCGGCGCCGATCGCGGTGCGGCGTGTGATGGAGGATGCAGTGGGAGCAGGCATGCGCCGGACATTAGCAGCAGCCGAAACACCTCATGCCATCAATGGCTCCCGACGCGGATGTCCCCTCTGGACACGACCCGCTTCAGCGCCGCGAAACATTCGGCGTCGATGGCGGTGCCGACCGTCGCAGCCATGATTTCCAGCGTTTCTTCGACCGGGATCGCGCCGCGGTACGGCCGGTCGGCGGAGATCGCGTCGAAGATGTCGGCGGTCGTGATGATTCGTGTCTCCAGCGAGATCTGTTCGGCCTTGAGGCCGCGCGGATAGCCGGCGCCGTCCAGCCGTTCGTGGTGCGCGGCGGCCGTCACGGCCAGTTCCTGGAAAGCGCCGATGCGCGACAGGATCGCCTCGGTATGTGCCGCATGTTCCTGCACCGACACCCACTCCTCGCGGTCGAGCTTGGCGGGTTTGTCGAGCACCGAGTTGCTCACGCCGAGCTTGCCGACATCGTGCAGCAGCGCGCCGCGACGCAGCCAGCGTCGACGCGATTCCGGCAGGCCGAGATCGGCAGCGATCGCATCCACGTAATCGGCAACGCGCTCGCTGTGCCCGCTGGTGAACGGGCTCTTGCTGTCGACGACCTGGCCGAAGGCGGCGGCGATGTCGTCGAGGTAGTCGTCGTCCAGCACCACCCGCCCGGCAGCGGGTTCCATCGCGACGACGCGGCGCTCGACCTCGTCGGATTCCAGGCAGTTCCAGAACTCCGCTTCGGCCGCCACGCGCTCGAAAGCCGCGGCCAGTGCCGGATCGAACCATGTGCCGGCGCGGTTCCGCACTTCGCGCAGCGCGGCACCCGCGTCTTCGGCGACGTGGAAGACGTCGATCACCTGCGCCAGCAAGGCGATGCGTGCATACAGCGGAATCGCTTCGCCCTGCAGATGTTGCGGACGGCCGCCGCCGTCCCAGTGTTCGTCGAGGCTGCCGATGCCCTCGGCAACCGCTTCGCTGAAGCGCAGCTGCCGCGCGATGGAAGCGCCGCGGGTGCAACGCGTCAGGATCAGCTCGTCTGCGATCTGCGGGCCGTTGCGCATGATGTTCACGATGCCGCGCAGCCTGTCGGAGAAGCCGGCCTTGAGTCCCGTGTGGGTGAAGACGAAGCGCAGCATCTGCGGCAGGCTGTCGCCGACGACCTTGAAATCGCGCTTGAAGCTCAGGTCGTCGGTCAGGTAGAGCTCGCAGATGCGGGCGGCGTTGCTGCTGCAGCCGAGGTCTTTCAGGAGCAGCGTGTAGTAGAGGTCGCGCAGCGAGGCTTCGTCCAGGCCGATCTCCAGTCCGATGTTCATGCCGATCCAGCAGGCGCGAACGCAGTGGCCGCGCGGCTGGCCTTCAGTGATGTCGAGCGCATGGCTCAGGGAGCCGATTAGTTCGGAGAGTTGCAGTCCTTCGACGGCCGGTCCGGTGTGGGGCTCGAGAGCCAGGGTGGAGGAAGGCGTCATCCTTTGTTATCGGCGTGAGTGACGCTCAACTTGAGAGGGCGGGAGGGAGAGGGAGTCGAACCCTCCCGGCGACGCGTGGCGCCACCCACCGGGTTTGAAGCCCGGCCGCCCCACCAGGGACGCTTCCCTCCCATGCAGACATGGGTTCTATTTGCCGAACAACACCGTGTCCGGACGCAGCAGATGCACGTCTTTCACACGACGCGTGTAGCCGATGCGATCGAAAAATTCGAGCAGCTGGATCGCGCGCTTGCGTCCCAGCCCGGTCGCGTCCCGAAAACTGGCGGCCTGCAATCCTTCCGGACCGTCGACGCAATTCCGCGCCAGTGCCGCAAGCTTCTCGATCGTCGCCGATGGATAGTACAAGTCCTTGACTACCTGGAATGTCAGTCCGCGCCGCGCGAGGCTCGCGAGCGTTTGTCGCACGACCGCGTCCGAAGCGCCGCAATCCTTCGCCAGGTCGCGCACCCATGCCGGGTCGAACCCGCCGTCGGCCAGGCGCGGCAAAAGCTTCTGCGCCAACCGCTCTTCGGTCGCGCTCAGTACCGCCGCGTGCGCCGGCAGGTGCAGCCAGTTGCCGCTGCGCACGATTGCACCGTCGGCGATCAGCTTTTCGACCGCGTGCAGCCACAGCGGATCGCCGACGCGTGGGCCTGCCACGCGTTTCAGGCGGCGCAGGTCGGGGCCGACGTCATCTGGCGCTTTGCGATGGAATTCCGCGAGGCGGTCGACGATGCGTTGCTTCAGCGCTGCGAGATGCGTCCCCGAGATGGCCGCCGCGTCGAGTCGAACGGCATCGGCCGGCAATGGGAACGGCGCATCGGGCTGCAGCGCGAGCGTTCGCATCAGGCGCGTCGTATCGAGGCCGAGCGGTGCGCTGGCAAGCAATGCGTCCCCACGCGCCGTCGGCTCGTCGAGCGTCCATGCCGCCAGCGTCTGCAGCCGCTCCGGTGTGCGCCGGTAGCGAACCGGCGCGAACGGATCGAGCACCCGCACGCCGGCGACCGTCCGCGTGGCCGACGCGTCGCGCAGCACGCCGCGGTCGCCATGCCAGGCGCCGATCGGTTCGCGCAGCACCAACTGGGCGAGCGCGGCGTCGCCGGGCGCGAGCACGTCTCGGTCGAGCAGCGCGATCGAGGCCATGACGTCTGCGGTGCCGAGATGCACATGCACCGTGGTGCCGGAACGCAGCGCGTTCGACTCGCCGGGCCAGAGCGTCAGCTGAACGTCGACGCGCTCGGTGGTCAGCGCGATGCCGGGCGCGCAGACCCATTGGCCGCGATGCACCTCGTCCTTGGCGATGCCGGCCAGCGCGAGGGCGCAGCGCTGGCCGGCGTGCGCGGTTTCTGCCTGTTCGTTCTGGGCGTGGATGCCGCGCACGCGGACCTTGCGTTCGCCGGGCAGGAGCAGGAGTTCGTCGCCGACGCGGACGGTGCCGGCGACGACGGAGCCGGTTACGACAGTGCCGACGCCGGGGAGGGTGAAGGCGCGGTCGATGGGGAGGCGGAAGGCTGGGGGCTCAGCGGAGGTTGGCCCCCATCCCTGCCTTCCCCCGGGAGGGGAAGGAGTAATGCCAGCCTCGGAGACCAGGTGGTTGCGCAGTGTGGCGATGCCTTCGCCGGTGGTGGCTGACAACGCGAAGGTCGGCGAACCGGCCAGCGGTGTTTCGGCCAGCAACGCGGCGATGTCGGCCGCGACCTGCGCCACGCGGGTGCTGCGTTCGGATTCGTCGATGCGGTCGATCTTGGTGATGGCGACGCTGCCGCGCGAAAGCCCGAGCAGCGCCACCACGGCCAGATGCTCGCGTGTCTGCGGCATGACGCCGTCATCGGCGGCGACCACCAGCAGCGCATGGTCGATACCGGTGGCGCCAGCGAGCATGGTGTGCAGCAGGCGCTCATGGCCGGGCACGTCGACGAAGCCGAGCGACACGCCGTTTGGTGCCGGCGTTCGCAGGTAGGCGTAGCCGAGCTCGATCGAGATGCCGCGGCGCTTTTCTTCGGGCAGCCGGTCGGTGTCGACGCCGGTGAGCGCGCGCACTAGCGTCGTCTTGCCGTGGTCGATATGGCCGGCGGTGCCGATGATCATGGCGAGCGTGGAATCTTCTTCAGAGCAGGGACTTGCGCAGCGCGTCGAGCTGCGACGTGAACGCTGCGGTGTCGCGGTCTTCGAGGCAGCGCAGGTCGAGCAGCAGCCGATCGTCCGAAATCCGTCCGATCACCGGGCGCGGCAGGCTGCGCAGCGCGGTCGCCAGCGCATCCAGCGCGGTGCCCATGCCCTTGCGCGAGGTACCGACCGGCGACAGCGCGAGGCCGGCCGACGGCAGGCGTTCGACCGGCAGCGAACCGGAGCCGATCTGCCCTTGCAGCGCGACCACCTCGACCGTAAAACGCGGCGCGACCGCGGAAGCCACCAGCGGGCGCAGCGCCTCGGCTGCCGTGCGGATGGCATCGGCCGGGCGCGTCAGCAGCCGCAGCGTCGGCAGATCCTGCACCAGTTTTTCTGGCTGCAGGTAGAGCGTCAGCGTAGCCTCCAGCGCGGCCAGCGGCAGCTTGCTCATGCGCAGCGCGCGCTTGAGCGGGTACTTGCGGATCCGGCCGACCGCCGTCTTGCTGCCGACGATCAGACCGGCCTGCGGTCCGCCGAGCAGCTTGT
>JAQGMX010000038.1 GCA_028292145.1 Variovorax sp. | reverse complement strand
CGGAAACGTACCGAGGGTTCGAATCCCTCCCTCTCCTCCAGGATTGGCTTTCCCGACGTACTTCACGGTACGTTAAAAAAGCTCAATGAAGCCCCGCCAGCCGGGGCTTTTTTGTGCGCGGTCGGTTGCCACAGACCTTTGCCTGCCATGGGCGAACGGGGGCAAATCAGGGGGCATCGCAGGGCGTTGTGCCCCCGCAGCCTTTCAGGTGTGCGGCCAAATATTCGAGTACGGCATGGCGCATGCGAAGTGCGACCGGAGTCGGGCGAAAAGCAACTTCGCGCGCTTGGACGCCAAGGAGATGCCTGAGCTGCTTCGCAAGATCCGCAGCTACGGCGGCACGCCCTACACCCGGATGGCGATGGAGCTCATGGCTCTGACATTCGTGCGCATCGGCGAAGCCGGATCGCCGCTCACTGGGACGTCACCACTTGTCGTCGCTCTTCCCCGGTGATTCCACAGGCCTGGCAGGCGCAGCAACAGGCCGTACCTGAACTGCGCGAGCGCTAACGGCCGCGGGAGTCGCCGTTTGCGTTTCGGTCGGTTGTGCTGTGACGGCTCGACTGTCTTCGGTGGACTGTGCCTTTGTGACGATCGCATCCTTGAGTTCATTGCGCAGTTGCAGCCCACCGACGGGAAGCTGCTCCAGATTCGAGCGCACGTTCTCCAGCCTGCCGTATGAAAGGTTTGGTGTGACGCGTTCGACCACAAGCTCGCAGCAGGGTGCTTCGACGCGGCCCAGGCTTTGGCCCGTCTGCGGATCCTTCATCTCGGCGCCCATGGTGACCATCGCGTAGCGCGTGCCTTCCTTGAGCGCCTGACCGCCCTGGCTGAGGACCACGTTGGTTCCATCCCTGGAAACGACCGTCACCGGAAAAGTCCGTCGCAGGACGGAGGTCACGACCTGATTGACGAGATCGGTGCTCATGTCCTCGAGAACCTTGCCGCCATCGACGCCGCGTCCGAGCGTGGTGGCCTCAGTCGACGGCGCGGTACCGCGTAACGAGTCGGACGCCATGACCTGACGCGTCGCGACGTTGACCAGCTTTTCAGTCAGCGCCCAGCCGCCGGAATAGCTCACCAGTTCGCGGTCGCTGGTCTTGAGCTGGCGCGCGTGCCGGTTGTAGGCCAGGTTGCTGACCCGGCCGCTCCAGACGAGATCGGCGCTTGCGGCTTGCGACAGCTTGGCTAGTTCTGCGCTCGGCGCCTGTCCGGAGGAAATCATGTCGAGTTCGCCCTGGATGTCCGGGCTCAGCTCACGGTCCAGAACGGCGAAACGACCGGTCTGCACCAGGGCGTCGCTGATGCGTTGTCGCAAGGTCGCCGCGACTTCCGCCGACGGCACCGAGCGGTCGCCCATCGGCAGGTTCGGGCTGTCGAAACGGATCTGCCCGATGACCAGCTTGATCTTCTGCAGGTCCGCCGAAGTCTGGAACTTCGCTATCTGCGCTTCGATGGTGGCCTTGTACTGCTTGCCGGCGATCACACCCGGCTCCTTCATTTCGACGAGCTTGAAGTTCTGGATCACTCCGCCGGAGCGTTGCGTCACGGCTTCGGCGAACGCATTGCCGCGGAGCGACGCCGAGTCCTGATTCAGGCTCACATCGAGCCCGTATTTGACGCTGACGCTCGCCGACTGCACGGCCGCGCCGTTCACCTGAAGGATGGCGAGCTTCATCGCATCCGCCACCGCCTCGCCGGGTGACGCGCCGTAGCCCGTCGCCGTCGTCTGCACATTGGAGAGCTTGCCCACATCGGGCACTGGCGCCGCAACGTTGGCATCCGGCCTGGCCGCCGGCGTCGCCGCATTGTCGGATTCGGACTTGTTGCAGGCAGCAAGAAGCATCGCCGCCGCGACGGCGGTCACGCAAAGGAGTTGTCGCATGGGAATCGGTCGATGACGCTCAAAGTGCCTTGAGCGCGTCGTTCGCGTCCGTCGGCACCGGAATGTCCTGGCTCTGCGCGAAAGACACAGCGTTCTTCAGGGCGCCGCTGACGTTGGTCATGGAATCGGGAAAGTTGGAGACGATGTAGACCGCCGACTGCAGCTTCGGCAGTTGCAGCGGGGAAACGCTCTTCAGACTCGAGCCCATCGTCGACACGTTCTTTCCGACGCCCGCGAATTTTGTTACGCCGGAAGCCAGGAGGATCAGTCCCTTGCCGTAGAGCGCTTTCGACTTCGCATCCAGCACCGGCTTCTTCGCCATCTCGGCAGCCACGGCGTTGGTCGACGTCGCGACGACCTTGTTCGACTCCTCGATCGCATCCTTGGTCGCGCCTTCGGTCAGGGCGGCCGAAGTTGCGGCCGATGTCGCCGCTTCGGTCTTGAGGCCGAGTGCGTTGGCCATCAGGCTGTTCGCGTCCAGCACGTCCTTGTTGGCTGCGACGTAGCCGCGAACCAGTCCGTCCTGCTGACCGACGATGTCTCCGCCGGAGGTCGAGCCGCCCAATCCCTTGATACCGGGAACGGAGGGCAAGGAGAACTGCGCCTGCGCTGCGGAGCTGACGCCCAGGGCGAGGATGGTGGATGCGATGGCGGACGCGATGGCGGTCTGGAGCTTGTTCATTTTTCTGTCTTTCGGGTTTGGATATTCGGAACTCTTACTGGATGCCCTTGGCCGTCACCTGGCTCGTGAGTTCGCGGGCTGCGCTATTCGCGGCGAGCTTGAGCGCGTTGCCGCGTGCCGTGTCCTCGTCGGGACCGACGCCCGCGTACTGGATCGGGCCCACTGCGGCTTGCGTCGACGGGATGGCTTTCGACACGTTGTAGAGCTTGGCGTTGACGGTCACGCCGACACGCACCAGACCTGTCGCCGGGTCCTTGCCTGGCGTGCCGATATCCAGGGTTCCGAGGGCGACGTAAGGAATGCCGGCGGTGCGCATGCCAGAGGCGATGGATTGCAGCGTGGCAGACTTCAGATCGTTGCCTGTCTGGTAATCCTCTTCGACCTTGGCTACCGAGAAGCGGCCACCGGTCGCAGGCTCGGCCATCCCGGCTTCTATGACCTCGAAGCCAGCGCGCGCGAACATGCCGGTGAAGACCACGTTCAGGTTGGCGCTCGGGTACAGACGGTAGGTGGCGTCACTGGCGCGCTTGACCGTGCTGCCGCCCGTTTCGACGCTGCGCGTGCGATTCGCGGAGAAATCGGCTTTTGCCGAGGTCGACTCGCTGGTGCTGACCTGATTGCCGCGGATGGACTCTCCTTCAGACCCGGTGTTCGCGCTCGATCCGCGGGCGGCGACGTTGACGCTCTCGTCGACGCGCTTGAACACGCGGTCGTCGAACGACTTGACCGACGCAACTTCGCGCGAGACGAAAACGAAGACGAGCTGCGATTTCTCCCCTGCGCCGGCTTTGGCTACGGCGGAGTTCGACTTCATCAGGTTGCGAAGATTGGCAACGTTCAGTGAAACGCGGACAGCCACGGTGTACTGACGTCGTTCGGCCGCTTCCTCTTCGCCCAGCACGGTGGACTCCAGGATGTAGCGGTCAGGATTCGCCAGGATCTTGTCCCGCACCGCGTCGAAGTTCTCGCTCTCCGACTCGCCGGCTTCCGCATAAAAGAACTCGATGGCCTTGAGTTGTGCCGCTTGCGTGGCCCTGGCCTTGTCATCCGCCGAGGCGGCCTTGCCTTGAAAGGTGACGGATGCCTTGCCGCGTGCCTGTTGAACCTGTGCGGTGGCCGTGACGGCGAAGCACGCGAGAGCGACCGCAATGAAGGAACGAGCTATTTGCATTGGGAGATAAGAATGTTTGTTTTCAGGATCTGCGCTTCGATGTCGGGTGCCGCTGCAGCAGCCTTGACCCAACTCATCTCTTTGGTGGCGACGGCCGTCGCCAGCCGGGTGAACAGGCCGTTCCAGGAGTCGTAGTACGCGGGGAAGTCGTCGACGTAGGTCTGCGTTGCGGGCACGACCTTGGTTTCGCCGTTCTTCAAGGCCGTGCCGAGGTAGGAGGTGCCCATCAGCGGCTGTTCGATCCGGACGGTCGCGTAGGTGCCGTAGACGAAGCTTTCGCCGGCGGCCACCGAGCCGAACCTGACCTTCTTGATGCCTGTGAGGTCGACCGAGATGGCGTAGTCGGGCTCCGGCAGCTTCAGGCTGTAGACATCGCCGTCCGAAACACGCATGGGGAAGACGTTGCCCACGGCATAACCCTGGGTGAACGGAATCAGCGGAACGCCAGCGCGTGTCGAGATGGCCTCGCTCACCATGTCCGCAGCCCAGGTTTCGGCCATGCCGGGTGCGCTCTTGAGGTAGGCAGGCAGGCTTTCCATGACGCTGGCATCCAGAACGACGCTAGTCACCTTGAGGAGGCGCGGCGCTTGCGCCGGAATCGTCGCGCCGGCCAACACGTTGGCGTAGCGCGCGAAGATGCCGGGTTTGGTTCCAACGCCCTCGTACACTGCCTGCACCCGCGACTGGATCTCCTCGCTGGTTGGCTCCCGCTCGAACACATCGACGTAAGCAAAGCTCACGGGGTATGACCGGAGCACGGTCATGCTCTTGAAATCGAAGAAAAGCGCTTGTGCGCGAATGAGAACGAACAGCTTCCGAAATCGGCCGAAACGCTCGATCGAAACGGTCTCGGCGTTCACCACCAGAGAGGTGACGATGGCCTGATCGCGCCCCTTGAGCTCCTCGAGCATTCCCGGCGCGATCTGCAGGTTGCGCGGAGGCATCGCTGCAATGCTCGCCTGAATCCGTGCATAGGCGCGATCGCCCGATTGCGTGAGCCGCCTTTCATATTCCCGCGAATACGGGAAGCGCTGGTTCAGGCTGGTTTCGTCGCCGGAGAAGGCCAAGCCGGCCAACGTCACCTTTGTCTCTTGCGCCTGTACCGTGTTCGGTAGCAAAAAGGCTTGCGCGAAAAAGAGCACGCCTGCCAACAAAGCTCGGACTGAAGGATTCAAGTTATTTTCCGGTGAGGCGAGGCACACGGAAGCACATCTCGACTTAACGGAATGTTACTTGAAAATTAACGTTAGTTTCAAAATGTACAAACTTTGAAAATCATTGTTAGCTGGCTTCTTTCCGCATGCACCAGAGTCGAACGTTCGAACGCGCCATCAGCGTCCAGATGAATCAGTTCGTTGTAGGTCCGAGACAGGACTATGGTTGCGTCTATGAGACACTGCGTGACGATTCATTCTGTAACGCCGCTCGTAGCTTATGAGGCTGACTTTCACACCATGGTGACTTTGAGGCGCTTGTCCAGGCGCCATTTTTTCGAGCCCTTAGCAGTTGGCCGATTCGCAGGATTCGCAGATTTATACGATCTTCCCGCCATGCGTCGTTGCTTTGCAACAGGCGCTTTAGGCAGACCGACAGAGGTGGTGCGTCATGAAGGGTAATTCGTCGTTCGTGGGGCTCGGAAACTCGTCGTTTGCGAGTTTGACGCCTGCACCCGCCACGGCCGATGAGGCCGAGCCGTGGGTTCGCGGCGAACTGATCCGCAGCCTGATGCGTGCCGCGCGGGGTTCCTACCTGCTCGCCGCTGCGCTGATGCCCGCCATGGTCAGCCTCAGCTGGGGCCACGTGCCGCGCTGGCAGTTGTTCTTATGGCTCGTCATTGGCACCGTCGCCACGGCTTTCCGCGTCTGGGGCGAACGTGTCTACGCGCGCGAATATGCAGACAAGGATTCTGCTTCGCAGCAGAGTTTTGTCGACCGCTACCGCTACCTCTGGGCCGGCAGTGCCTTCGCATGGGGGTTGTCGATCCTGATCTTCTTCGAGCGCACGCCGATCGTGAACCAGTTCATGAGCTGGCTGATCGTCGCCGGTGTCGCGACCTTTCCGCTAAACGGTCTGGCGCTGTATCCGCCGCTGCTCAAGCGCTACGTCAACGTGCTTTTCGGCACCATGATGGCCGCGGTCGCCTACCGGGTGATCGACATGGAGTTCCAGCGCCCGCATTTCCACTACGGTTTCCTGCTGCTGCCGGTGCTGCACTGGTGGCTGCTGCTGCGATCGGGTCGGCGTATCCATGAGACTGCGCGCAACAGCTTCGAGCTGTTGTTTCATAACCACATCCTGATCAACTCGCTGACGCAGCAGCGCCAGGCCGCCGTTTCTGCGGTCGCGATGAAGAACCGGTTTCTGGCGAGCGCGGCACACGACATGCGCCAGCCCGTTCTCGCTCTTTCGCTCTATGCCGACTGGTTGAGAAACGAGCCGGAACTGGTGCAGGAGATCGCGCCGAAGATCGTCCGCGCGACCCACGCGGTGAATGCGCTGTTCGATTCGCTTTTCGACCTGGCGCGCATCGATTCGGGCCAGGTGCGGCTGCACATCGAACGGGTCGACGTGGCGCAGCTGTTGCACGACCTCGAATTGCAGTACCGACCGGTGGCCGAGGCCAAGGGGCTCAAGTTCAGCGTGCACGCGACCAAGGGCGTGGTGCTCACCGACCCGATCCGCGTGCGACGGATGCTCGGCAACCTGCTGGCGAACGCGATCAAGTACACCGCGGAAGGCGGCGTGCTTCTAGCCTCGCGCCAGACGCGCGACGGCCTGCGCGTCGAGGTATGGGACACGGGCATCGGCATCGCACGCGAGCATTTGCGCGACGTTTTCCTGGAGTTCTACAAGGTGGCCGACCATGCGGGCACGTCGGACGGCTTCGGCCTGGGCCTGGCGATCGTCGCGCGCCTGTCGCATGCGCTGGGGCATCCGGTGAGCGTGCGCTCGCGGCTGGGTCGCGGGAGCGTGTTCAGGGTGGCGCTGAACGACGCGGACGAGTCGCAGGCGCAGACGCGGATATCCGGCGCCGTCGGCTGAGTCGGGCCGAACGGAACAGACGCAAAAAAGGGGCGAATCGATCGCCCCTTTTCTTTTTGCCGGCTTTCTTCAGGCGCCCGAGAGCAACCCGTGGTTGCGCGCGTGGTGCAGCGCCTGCGTACGGCTCTTGACGCCAAGGCGACGGAACAGCCGCCAGAGGTGAACCTTGACAGTGTGCTCGCTGATTTCGAGATCGGTGGCGATGTCGCGGTTGCTCATGCCCTTGTCGAGCATGGCGATCAGCTGGGTCTGGCGTTTCGAGAGCTTGCTGCTCGATGCGGCTGCGGGCTCTTCGGCTTCGCTGTCGGCCATCAGCAGGCCGCGGAGGGCGGCTGTCAGTTCGGCCGAACTGGCCGACTTCTCGATGTAGGTGTCAGCACCCGCCTCGATGCAGGCTTCTTCCATGTCGGCAGCCGGGGAGGCCGAGTACACGGCGATCGGCACGTCGGGGTAGATCTGCTTGACCGCGATGACGCCAGAGCAACCCGTCGTGTCCGGCAATTTGAGGTCCAGGCAGAAGAGATCGGGCATGCCGTGCTGCTTGACAGCGGCTGTCAGCTTGTCGAGCCGTTCGAGCTCGACGATGTTCTCTGCAGGGCGCAGGCGGCGAAGCACCATCACGATGGCGTCGCGCATTAGTGGGTGGTCATCGATAACGTAAATGCTCATGGTCTGCTTTCTTTGTCTTTGGGACGCATGGGCCGCAATTTACGGCCCGCTGCACGAATCTATTTATCAGTTACCGCTCGCCGCCTGTGCAAGCGCCTCCAATGCGTCCGCCACCGTCCGCATCTTTAGATTGTCGATCGGTTCAAGCTGCGTCAAAAGCGCCGCAAGACCGGCCGAGCCTTGCATTTGGAGTATGCCGACCGCTCTACCTGCCTCCTGAGGCGAAGCAAAACCGCGGCTTTGCAGCAGCAAATCACCTCGGGCATCGAGCAGCTTGAAATAAAACTGTCCGTCGCGCTCTCGGTACTGTTTGAAGGTCGACAGGGTGGTCTTCGACGCCTTCTGTAAATTCGAAGAACTCTTTGCATCTTTGGTTCCTGAAGTTTCCAGTTTGCGCAAGCCGACGGCGTGTCGCAACCGACCAATGAACGGTTGCGACAGGTCGCGTGCTTTTTGTGCGCCAGCGAGAAGAATGCCTTCTATTTGGGCCGGATCGTTTAACAATTCTTCATAACGGGCGCGCATCGGCGCGAGTTCGCGGTCGATGCGCTCGAATACGAGCTGTTTTGCATCGCCCCAGCCGATGCCGTCGGCGAACTGCTTGCGAAGCGCAGCCGTTTCGTCCGCGTCGGCAAAAGCCTGGAAGATCTGGAAAAGCGCCGAGCCCTCGGTCTCTTTGGGTTCGCCCGGCATCCGCGAATCGGTGACGATGCCGCCGATCAGCTTTTGCAATTGGGCGCGCGGCGTGAAAAGCGGAATCGTGTTGTCGTAGCTCTTGCTCATCTTCCGGCCGTCGAGGCCCGGCAAAGTCGCCACGGATTCGTCGATTTCGGCTTCGGGCAACGTGAAATGCTCGCCGTACTGGTGATTGAAACGCTGGGCGATATCGCGCGCCATCTCGATGTGCTGAACCTGGTCGCGGCCGACCGGCACCTTGTGCGCGTTGAACATCAGGATGTCGGCAGCCATCAGTACCGGATACATGAAGAGGCCGGCCGTGACGTCCGCATCCGGGTCTTCGTTCTTCGCGACGTTCTTGTCGACCGAAGCCTTGTAGGCATGGGCGCGATTCAGCAGCCCTTTGCCGGTGACACAGGTCAGGAACCAGGTCAGCTCGGCGACCTCCGGGAGATCGGACTGGCGGTAGAAAGTGACGCGCTCCGGGTCGAGTCCGCAAGCCAGCCAGGAGGCGGCGATTTCCAACGTCGAGCGCTGGATCCGCGCCGGGTCGCCGACCTTGATCAGCGCGTGGTAGTCAGCCAGAAAGTAGAAGCTCTGCACGTCTGCGCGACGGCTGAAACGCACCGAATGCCGAACCGAGCCGACGTAGTTGCCGAGATGCGGCGTGCCGCTGGTCGTGATGCCGGTCAGGAAGCGGGTGACCGGCGCTGAGGAAGAAGAAGGTGACATTGGGACCATTGAACAGCAGTCGAAACTAGCGCAGCAAGGCGGCGAGCGGCGAAATCAGCGTGCCGATGGCCTGCGAGCCGAAGCCGATCAGCGGGATGAGCCACCACGTACTGATGAGCCCGGCCAGCACCAGCGCCATGACGATGAAAAAGCCGAAGGGTTCGATGCGCGCGAGCAGCGTCTGTGCGGCACCACGCGGTAGCAGGCCGGCGAGTACGCGCCCGCCGTCGAGCGGCGGCAGCGGGAAGAGATTGAAAGCCCACATCACGAGGTTGACCAGCACGCCACCCTGCGCCATCTTCAGGAAGAAGCTTTCGTCGACGCCGGTGGCAACCAGCGCGACAAGCACGACAGCCCAACCGATCGCCATGATGAAGTTCGATGCGGGGCCGGCAAGGGCGACCCAGACCATGTCCCGCTTGGGATGGCGAAGATTTCCGAACTGCACCGGCACCGGCTTGGCATAGCCGAACAGAAAGGCGCCCGAGGTTGCGAAGTAAAGGACCAGCGGCATGAGGACGGTGCCGATGGGGTCGATGTGCCGAAGTGGATTGAGGGTCATCCGGCCCATCAGATAGGCCGTGTCGTCTCCCAGGTAGCGGGCAACGTAACCGTGTGCCGCCTCATGGACCGTGATGGCAAAGATCACAGGCAAGGCATAAATCAGGACGGTCTGGACGAGATTGGTTATATCCACTTACTTATTGTCTCAGACGACATTGCGTAGAGAACAAATATTGGGTACTAACGCGCTCACAAACCCAGCAGCGACAGCGGTCCGCGACCTTGGCGGATCACCACCGGATCGCCACCGCCGTCCATCGGGGTCAGATCGACGACCGTGGTGGGCTCGGAAGCGCAGGCGCCGGAGTCGATGACGGCGCCGATCAGCTTTTCGAAACGGTCGCGTATCTCCTGGGCATCGTTCATGGGCTCGGTTCCGTCCGGCGGAATCAATGTGGTCGCCAGAAGCGGTGCGCCATGCAGGGTGAGGAGCTCGCACAGGACCTTGTGGTCCGGCACGCGCAAACCGATGGTTTTCCTCTGTGGGTGGCTCACGCGGCGCGGCACTTCCTTGGTCGCTTCGAGGATGAAGGTGTATGGGCCGGGCGTCGCGGCCTTCAGCAGGCGGTATTGCTTGTTATCGACCTTGGCGTAGTTGGACAGCTCGCTCAGGTCGCGACAAAGCAGCGTCAGATGGTGCTTGTCGTCGACCTGGCGGATGCGCCGGAGACGGTCGACCGCGTCCTTGTCGTCGAGATGGCAGACCAGTGCGTAGCTCGAATCGGTGGGAACGGCGATGACTTCGCCGCGTTGCAACAGCGCAACAGCCTGCTTCAGCAAACGCAGTTGCGGGTTCTCGGGATGAAGTTCGAAATACTGGGCCATGTTGAAGTTCGATGTTCCTGTCAGGATTCTGCGGGCTCGATCGGTACCCGGCGCTCGCGCACGGTTAGCCATGCGCCGGTCGCACCGCAGGCGGCGATCATTCCCATGCCGATCAGCGAGATCGCATCGGGCACGTGCGAGAAGATGAGCCAGCCACCCAGCATCGCAAAGGCGATCTGTGCATAGAGATAGGGCGTGAGTGTGGAGGCAGGCGCACGCTGGAAAGCAAGAATCAGGAAGTAATGCCCGACGGTGCCCATGAAACCCATCAGGCACAACAGAGCCCACCAGTGCCACGACGGCAATGCTTCCCAGACGAAAGGCAGCGCAATCGACGCCAGCAAGGTGCCGACCCATCCGGTGTAGAAATGCATCGTCAACGGGTTTTCCGTCTGCGCGAGCTTGCTGGTCAGCACCTGGAAGCAGGCATTGGTCACCACCAGCCCCGCTGGCAACAGGATCGCCCAGCTGAAGGTGCCGCCGCCCGGACGAAGAATCACCAGCGTACCGACGAATCCGCCTGCGACCAGCGTCCAGCGCAGCGTCGACACCTGCTCTTTCAAGACCGTCGCCGCCAGAAAGGTGACGGCGAGCGGGGCGAGCAGCACGATGGCCGTGAATTCAGGCAGCGGCATGTAGCGCAGGCTCAGGAAAGCAAGGATGCTGGTGACCAGAAGCAGGGCGCCGCGCAGCACGTGGTACTTCGGATGCGCGGTTCGAAGCAGTGCAGTGCCGTGCCTGGGAAGCAGGAAGACAGTCGTGGCGACGGCCTGGAAGGCATATCGGAACCAGACGCCCATCAGGATCGGAACGACCGAAACAGAGATCTTGGTTGCCGTGTCTAGCGACGCAAAACATGCCACCGCCATCAGCACCAGCCCGATGCCGGCGAGGATGCGTTCGGACGCGAGATCGCGAGTCGCGGCTTTCGGCGCCGGCTTCAGCCCGTCGTCGGGCAGGCTGCTCACAGAAACCGGTCTTCGAGCAGTTCCCAGACCGGCGTCAACGTTCCCGGAAGCCAGGGCAGCTTGCCGAGGTCCATGTGGCTCTCGTCGGGGCTGTGGAAATCGCTGCCGCGCGATGCGGCAAAGCCGTACTCGATGGCCTTTTCTGCGTATTCGATGTATTCGGCGGGTGCGTGGCTCCCGGTGACGACCTCGATCGCGCGACCGCCGTGCGCCTGGAACTCGGTGAAAAGCGCGTGCTCTTCATTGGCCGTAAAGTTGTAGCGTCCCGGATGCGCGACGACCGCAATGCCCTTGGCATCGGTGATCCAGTGCACCGCATCCTTCAGCGTCGCCCAGCGGTGCGGCACGTAGCCGGGCTTGCCTTCGGTCAGATACTTGCGAAACACTTCGGAAGTGTCCCGGCAGACGCCGCTTTCCACGAGAAATCGGGCGAAATGGGTACGGGAGATCAATTCCGGATTGCCGGCAAAAGTCACCGCACCGTCGTATGCGCCCTGAATGCCGACCTTGGCCAAGCCGTCCGACATTTCCATCGCGCGAGCGCCGCGACCGCCTCGTGTGGCCTGCAGGCCGGCACGCAATGCGGCGTCGTCCGGATCGAATCCCAGGCCGACGATGTGCACCGTCTCGTTGGCAAAGGTGATCGAGATCTCGGCGCCGGTGAGGTAGCGCATGCCGTTGGCACGGGCCGCGGCGATGGCACGGTGCTGTCCGCCGACCTCGTCGTGGTCGGTCAGGGCCCAGAGTTCGACACCGTTGGCTGCGGCGCGCTCGGCCAGGGCTTCTGGCGTGAGCGTGCCGTCGGAAACCACGGAGTGGCAGTGAAGATCGGCATTGAGTATGGAAGGCACGTGCCGATTTTATCGGCGAAGCGCATGCGCTGCAGAACGCAGGCGACATGCCCGCCGTCCCCGACGCTCGGCGGTCGCCTATCTGTCGTTCTTTCGCCGGCGCGCGACCCACGCCGCCACCGCCGTGAAGCCGCCGACTATCGCCATCACGATCCAGAAGCCGTGCTTGTGTTCCGCCAGCGGAATCCCGCCCACATTCATGCCGAACAGGCCGGCCAGGATGTTGATCGGCAGCGCCAGCACGGTGACCACCGTCAGCACGTAGAGGCTGCGGTTGTTGTCCTCGTTCACGCTGGCGGCGATCTCTTCCTGCAGCAGCTTGATGCGTTCCTGCAGTCCCTGCATGTCGCGCAGCACGACGGAAAACTCCTCGCTCGCACCCCGCAGTTCCTGCGCGTCGTCTGCAGCCATCCAGGCCGGCGGATGCTGCAGCAGGCGGAAGAGGGCGGCCGGTTCGGGGGCAAGCAGGCGCTGCAGCCGGACGAGCAGGCGGCGCAGCACGCCGAGCCGCGCGCGCTTGTGGTCCAGCCGGCCGCCGAGCAGCTCGTCCTCGATCGTGTCGATGCGCGTCGTCACGCCGCGCACGATGTCGACCAGCCCGTCGGCCTGCGTGCGCATCAGCTGTTCGAGCAGCACGACGCTCGACCGTGGCGATTCGCCGTTGCGGACCGCGGTGCGCAGCGCGTCGACCGAACGCAGCGGCTGCGTGCGCGCCGTCACGACCAGGCGCGGCCCGACGCTGATCCACAGCGTCGCGATGTCGGAAGGCTCGAAGCCGAAGTCGAAATGCACGTCGTTGACGACCGCGATCAGCGCATCGTCGTCGCGCTCGATGCGGGTGGAATGCGAACCGTCCTTCAGCGTCTCGAAGAAAGCGTCGGACAGGCCTGCGTGGCGCACGATCCAGCGTTCGGCATGCGCATGGCTGAGGTTGAAATGCAGCCAGAGAAATTCGGGCGCCGGCGATGTCTTGGCGGGTGCGGCCAGCCAGGCTGCCGCCTCCCGCGCATCCACCGTACGCGCGTGAGAACGCATCGGTGCACCGTCGCCACCGGCGAAAACATAGCCGCAGATCAGTCCGGCGTCGTCTCCGACCTGGGGAATCGAGCCTGTCGTACCGGCAATATCCGTCGTCATGTTGTCATTCTCAAAGCGCTTGATCTGTGCCTTGTGAACCGGCATCGTTACGCGATGCTCGCCGTGGTTTGTGACACGCGCATGTCACTGTCACGCACCCGTCACGCGGCAGAGACACCATTCCGACCACCTCCAAGCTCTCGAACACCATGCCTCAAAACCTCCATCCCGATCACGAAGACCTGATGCAGCGCATCGCCCGCGATCTGGTCGACAGCTACGACGAAGAACTGGAACTCGAAATCGAGGACCGCAACGTGAACGAAAACGGGGAGCCGGTCGGTGTCGACAAGACTGAACGCGCGGCGTACTTCCGCGAACTTTTCAGGTTGCAGGGCGAACTGGTCAAGTTGCAGGACTGGGTGCAGCACAGCAAGCAGAAAGTGGTGATCCTGTTCGAAGGGCGCGATGCGGCCGGCAAGGGCGGCGTCATCAAACGCATCACCCAGCGCCTCAACCCGCGCGTGGCACGCGTGGCCGCGCTGCCGGCGCCGAACGACCGCGAACGCACGCAGTGGTATTTCCAGCGCTACATCGCGCACCTGCCGGCTGCGGGCGAGATGGTGCTGTTCGACCGCAGCTGGTACAACCGCGCCGGCGTCGAGCGGGTGATGGG
>JAQGMX010000036.1 GCA_028292145.1 Variovorax sp. | reverse complement strand
AGCGTGCGCTCCAGGATCTGCATGCCCATGCCTTCGGTGTCCATGCCGCAACCGGTGCCGTGCGTCAGCGCGACGATGCCGTCAACATTCGGATACGCCGCCAGCGCCGCAGGGTTGGTCTTGCGTGAGAAGTGGTCGGCGATGGCGCGTGCGGCCGTGGCCGAACAGTTCACGCTGGTCAGCACGCCGATGTAGTTGCGCGTCGCGACGCGGCCATCGGCGCGGCGGATGCCCATGAAGGTGGCTTCGCGCGGCGCTGGCGGCGGTTTCACGTCGGCGCCGTAGGCATAGTCGCGCTCGAAGTGGCCCTTGTCGGCGCCCATGTCGAGGTTGTGTGTATGCACGTGTTCGCCGGGCGCGATCGGCTGGCTCGCGAAGCCGATGATCTGGTTGTAACGGCGCACCGGTTCGCCTGTGGCGATGGCCCGCATCGCGACCTTGTGGCCCGGCGGAATCAGGCCGCGACTCACGATGGCCTCGATCGGAGTGCCGCCGACGAGTTGCGCGCGCGCGATGACCACGTCGTCGGACGGGTGGAGGCGGATGAAAGGCGCGATCGGGCTCATGGGGGACTCTTTCTTTGGAGGCGTCGCCAGCTGGCGCTGAAACGCTGGTGCGATTTGTCCATGTGCGTGTGCATGGCTGCGCGGGCGGCGCCGGCGTCGCCGGCTGCGATCGCATCGACGATGGCGGCGTGCTCGGAAATCGCTGCGCGCCACGACGGTGGCGTCTCGAAGTAGCCGCCCAACCGCGTGAAGATCGGGCCGTTGCGCGAATCCCAGAAGCCTTCGACGGTTTCGGTCAACACCGCGTTGGTACAGGCGCCGACGATGGCCAGATGGAACGCACGGTCGCCCTCGATCGGTGCGATCAGGCGCGCGCTGGCCTCCTGCATCTGCGTCATCGCGCGCGCCATCGCGTCGAGATCCTTGCGGCGGGCCTGCACGGCGGCGAGCGCGGCGGTTTCGCCTTCGACCACGCGACGGGCACGAATCAGCTCCAGCGGACCCCATTCGGTGCCGGGCAGCCGTTCGGCCTTGCGCTGCGCGCGGCCCTGCACGTAGACGCCCGAACCGGTGCGTACCTCGACCCAGCCTTCGACTTCGAGTGCGATCAGCGCCTCGCGCACCGACGGCCGGCTCACGCCAAATTGCCGCGCCAGGTCACGCTCTGCCGGCAGACGCGCACCGACGGTGAATTCGCCGTTGCCGATCAGGCTTCGGAGCTGGTCGGCGATCTGCCGGTAGAGGCGCTGGGGTTCGAAAGACACTTTGGAGAATTAAGGGTTGTCCTGAATTGGACAACTGGTAAGGCCAATTCAGAATACTTTTCTCGCGGAATCGCCGCTATCCGGCGAAACCCTGAACGCCGGAATCCCGAACTCAACAAGGACAACGCATGAGACTCAAGGGAAAGACAGCCCTCATCACCGCCGCCGGACAGGGCATCGGCCGTGCCACCGCGCTGGCGATGGCCGCCGAGGGCGCAACGGTCTGGGCCACCGACGTCAACGCTTCGTTGCTCGACAGCTATGCCGGCATGCCGGGCATCCAGACGGCCGTGCTCGACGTGCTCGACAAGGCGGCGATCCAGGCGCTGGTCGCGCGCATGCCGGCGGTCGACGTGCTGTTCAACTGCGCCGGCGTGGTCCACAACGGTACCGCGCTCGAAGCCACCGATGCGGACCTCGACTTTGCGTTCAATCTCAATGTGCGGGCGCAGTTCTGGACCGTGCAGGCGGTGCTGCCGCGCATGATCGAAGCCGGCGGCGGCAGCATCGTGAACATGGCCAGCGTGTGTTCGAGCATCAAGGGCCTGCCGAACCGCTTCGTCTACGGCACGACCAAGGCTGCGGTGCTGGGTCTCACCAAGAGCGTGGCTGCCGATTACGTGTCGCGCAACGTGCGCTGCAATGCGGTCTGCCCCGGCACCGTCGACACGCCGTCGCTCGCCGACCGCATCAATGCCAACGCCGATCCGGTCGAGGCGCGCAAGGCATTCATCGCGCGCCAGCCGCTCGGCCGGCTCGCCCAGGCGCAGGAGATTGCGCCGCTGGTGGTGTTCCTCGCGAGCGCGGATGCGGCCTTCGTCACCGGGCAGGCGTACTCGGTCGATGGCGGCATCACGATATAACCGGTCTTTTCACACAAGGAACAACGGATGAAACTCGTTCGCTACGGCAACCCCGGCAAGGAGAAGCCAGGGCTCATCGACGACAACGGCCAGCTGCGCGACCTGAGCGCCGTGGTGAAGGACATCGGCCCCGAGCAGCTCGGTGACGCCGCCATCGCCAAGCTGCAGAAGCAGAAGATCGACAAGCTGCCGCTGGTGCGCGGCAAGCCGCGCTTCGGCAGCCCAGTCGCCAACGTCGGCAAGTTCATCGCCATCGGCCTGAACTACGCCGACCACGCGGCCGAATCGAACCTGCCGATTCCGAAGGAACCCATCCTGTTCATGAAAGCGACCAGCTGCATCCAGGGTCCGAACGATCCGGTGATGCTGCCCAAGGGCTCGGTCAAGACCGACTGGGAAGTCGAGCTCGGCGTGGTCATCGGCACCCGTGCGCGCTACGTGTCGCAGAAGGAGGCGCTGAACTTCGTCGCCGGCTACGGCACCATCAACGATGTGAGCGAGCGCGAGTACCAGATCGAGCGCGGCGGTACCTGGGACAAGGGCAAGGGTTGCGACACCTTCGGCCCGATCGGCCCCTGGTTGGTCACGCGCGACGAAGTGCCCAATCCGCAGAAGCTCGGAATGTGGCTCGACCTGAACGGCCAGCGCGTCCAGACCGGCAGCACCAAGACCATGATCTTCGGCATCGCCAAGATCATCAGCTACCTGAGCACCTTCATGACGCTGATGCCCGGCGACGTGATCACCACCGGCACGCCGCCCGGTGTCGGCATGGGCATGAAGCCGCCGCTCTACCTGAAGAAGGGCGACGTGATGACGCTGGGCATCGACGGCCTGGGCGAGCAGCGGCAGGAAGTGGTTCCGTTCAAGCTCTGAATTTGCAGTGGCCGGGAGCAGCTAGGCAGCTATGAAGCTGCCATGCAGCCCCAGCGGCAATGCATACGGCAACGTCGCCTGCGCCACCGGTCCGTCGGCCAGCGCATCGGCGGCGAAGCAGGACAGCACGGTCTTCTTTTGAACCGTGTCGATGACAGTACCGACCACCCAGCCCGGACCCTTGCCGTCCGGCACGAACAGATGTTCCTCTACCAATGACTGCCCGCCGTAGCTGTAGCGCTGCGACGCGCCCGATTCGATGTCGGTGCGTGCAATGGCGCCCCACAGCGGCGTGGCACCGAGCAACTGCGTCGCATGGAACACATGCCGGTGTCGCAAGCCGACGAGGCGGGGGTCCATCCGAGGGAATTCGGCATCGACGGGCCACGCGACCTGTGTCGCCTTGCCGGCGCCGAGGTCGAGGCTGGCGAGGGTCAGCCGTGGCGCGGGGCCGCGGACGAGCCGGCCCCGCATCACTTCGCGGGTGCTGCCGAGAATGCTCGACGCGTCGGCCGAGCGCACGTAGTCGACGTGAATCACCGTCCCGCCCGCGCGCTCTTCCTCCCAGGCATTGCCGAGGTGGAACAGAAAGCCGGGCGGCAACGTCAGCATCTGCTGTCGCTTCCAGTCCTTCTTGTCAACGATCAGCGCGCGCATGCCGAGCTCGGGTCGCCAGACGTGGGCGTCGAGAAAGCTCGCGCCCGCTTCTTTTCGCTTTGCATCGAAGACGAACGGCGGCATCAGGAAGACGAGGAAGCGGGTCGTCACCGCGAAGTCGTGAATCATCGGCAGGTCGGCGACCGGCAATGCATCGGCGCGGCGCAAGGCGCCGTCCGGCGCGATTTCGTAGATCACCAACAGGCTGTTGCGCGAGCTGACGCCGAAATTCCAGACCGTGCCGTCGGGATCGACCTTGGGATGCGCCGAGAACGGCACGCCGGCCAGATCGGGGCGCCAGGTCTTGAGCCCGCGGCTTTCCAGGGAGCGCATGTCCAGCCGCGTCGCCGAACCGCCTTCCCACAGCGCCAGCAGTTCACCGCCGAGGGGCTGCACGCTGATGTTGGCGGTGTTCATCTGATCGGGTGCGCTTACCGGAGCAAAGCTCGGAAACACCGTGCCGAAGCCCTCGGTCAGCCGGCGGCCGACGCGCACTTCGGCTGTGCGCTTTGCCGTCTCCACATAGCGCCCCTGATGATGGACCGCCGTGCCTTCGATCATGAAGCGATGCGCCATGCCGTCGCCGTCGAACCAGTGGCGGTAGCGCTGGCCACCGAGATCGTGTCCGGCCGGCCCGATGCGGAAGAGCGTGCCGGCGACCGCATCGGGAAAGCGTCCGCGAACCTTTGCCGCCGTCAGCGGCAGGTCGCCGGGCGGTGTTGCGAAAGCCGGTTTCCAGGGCGCGGTCGAAGCGTCGAACTGGGCCTGCCAGCTCTCGGACGGGTCGGCCTCGCCGGCGTGCGCGCCGAGGGTCGGAAGAAGTGACGCCGTGCCGACTGCAGCCAGCCGGCACAGGAGCTCGCGGCGATTCATCGCTGCTCCGGAATCAATGCAGACGGAAAGCGATGCTGCTGTCGGCGTCGAGCGGCACCGAGGCGGCGTCGAAACCTGGCGGCCCCATGCGGCCCTCCGCATCGTTGGAAAAGCCGTAGCGCTCGGTCGGCAGGCCGACCAGGTTGGTGTCGAGCTTGCCGTTACCGTTCTCGTCCGCAAAGGACTTCAGCATGTAGCGCCCCGGCGGAAGGCCGATGAAGACCAGTTGTGCGCTGCCATCGCGCAGGGGGAGCGTCTGTGCGGCAAGAGGCTTGTTGGTTGCAAACGACTCCGGACTGCCGAACAGCGCCACGTAAAGCGTGGCCGGTGCGGCAGGGCCGTTGCTGACCGTGACACGGAGATCTGCGGCGCCCGCAGAAAGTGGCAGCAGCAGCAGTGCGGCGGCGACGGTGGTGAGTGCGCGGAAAAGGTTCATGGCGGGGCCCGGTAGGAGATTGAACAGGTCGACCCCGACTCTCCCAAAGCGCATCGGCACACGCGAGCGGCATGCGACGAAATGCGGCCCGATGTCGCCAGGCGTCGCCAGGCGTCGGTCTCGTGGGGTTTTCCTGCTTGCTACTTTGCGTACAAATCTTGCAAAATAGAACGGTCGTTCTTTTTTAGAAGAATTTTCGCTTTCACACAGGTTCCGACATGTCTTTTGCCGCTTCCATGGTTCCTCCGAAGCTCTCCCGTGCCCTGCAAAAGGGCCAGCAGACCAAGCTCGCCATCATCGATGCCGCCCTCGGACTGGCTGCGCAGATCGGGCTGGAAGGCCTGTCGATCGGTGCCATCGCCGAAGTCACGCAGATGAGCAAGTCGGGCGTTTTCGCCCACTTCGGGTCGCGCGAGGAACTCCAGATCTCGGTCGTGCGGGAATATCACCACCGTTTCGAGCAGGAGGTTTTCTACCCTGCGCTCGACGCGCCGCGCGGCCTGCCGCGGCTGCGCGCGATGTTCGCCAACTGGATGCAGCGCACCTCGGCCGAGCTCGATTCCGGCTGCATCTACATCAGCGGCGCCGTCGAATTCGACGACCGTGCCGGCCCGGTGCGCGATGCGCTGGCCGAGTCGGTCAACACCTGGTTGACCGCCATGAAGCGTGCCGTGGTGCTGGCCATGCAGGAAGGGCACCTTCGCGCAGACGCCGATGAAGAACAGATCGCCTTCGAGATCCATGCGCTGATCCTGGCGCTGCATTACGAAGCGCGATTCCTCCGCACGCCGGGTTCGCTGGCACGCGCCAGCAACGGCTTCGACAACATCCTGGCGCGCAACGGCGCGGCAGGCTGAGTCTTCTTTTCATTTTTACCCTGTACTCCACGGAGCTTTTCGATGCCTCTCTACACGCCGCCGCTGCGCGACATGCAGTTCGTCCTGCACGAAGTCTTCAGCGTCACCGACGAATTCAAGGCCATGCCGGCCCATGCCGAAGTCGACGTCGACACCATCAACGCCGTCATCGAGGAGGCCGGCAAGTTCGCGGCCGAGGTGGCCTTTCCGCTAAACATCGGCGGTGACGAAGAAGGCTGCGTGCTCGACAAGACCACGCACGAAGTGAAGACGCCGACCGGCTTCAAGGACGCCTATGCCAAGTTCGTCGAAGGCGGCTGGGCGTCGCTCTCGTGCGAGACGCGGTACGGCGGCCAGGGCCTGCCCTTCGTACTGAACCAGTGCCTCTACGAGATGCTCAACAGCGCCAACCAGGCGTGGACGATGTATCCGGGCCTGTCGCACGGCGCCTACGAGGCGCTGGTCGCGCACGGCACCGACGCGCAGAAGGCGACCTATCTGCCAAAAATCGTCACCGGCGAATGGACCGGCACCATGTGTCTGACCGAAGCGCATTGCGGTACCGACCTCGGCTTGCTGCGCAGCAAGGCGGAACCCCAGGCCGACGGCAGCTACCGCCTCACCGGTAACAAGATCTTCATCTCCGCCGGCGAGCACGACATGGCCGCAAACATCGTTCATCTGGTGCTCGCCCGCCTGCCGGACGCGCCCAAGGGAAGCAAAGGCATCAGCCTGTTCGCTGTGCCAAAATTCAACGTCAACGCCGACGGATCGCTCGGCGAGCGCAACGCGATCTACTGCGGCGGGCTCGAACACAAGATGGGCATCCACGGCAACGCGACCGCACAGATCGTGATGGACGGCGCCGTCGGCAGCCTGGTCGGCGAGCCCAACAAGGGGTTGGCTGCGATGTTCGTGATGATGAACGCCGCGCGCCTGGGCGTCGGCAACCAGTCGCTCGGCCTGACCGAGGTGGCTTACCAGAACGCTCTGGCCTACGCGAAGGACCGCACGCAAATGCGCTCGCTTTCCGGCGTGAAGGCGAAGGACAAGGAGGCCGATCCGATCATCGTGCACCCCGACGTCCGCAAGATGCTGCTGACCGCCAAGGCCTATGCCGAAGGCGGCCGCGCGCTGCAGATCTTCTGCACGCTGCTGCTCGACAAGGAACATCACCATCCCGACGAGAAGGTGCGCAAGGACAGCGGCGAACTCGTCGCGCTGCTGACGCCCATCGTCAAGGCCTTCATCACCGACAACGGCCACATCGCGACCAACGCCTGCTTGCAGGTGTTCGGCGGCCACGGCTTCATCAAGGAATGGGGCATGGAGCAGTTCGTGCGCGACAACCGCATCAACATGATCTACGAAGGCACGAACACCATCCAGTCGCTCGACCTGCTGGGCCGCAAGGTGCTCGGGAACAACGGCGCGACGCTGAAGAAGTTCGGCAAGCTGGTCGGCCGGCTGGTCGAGGAAGAGGGCGTGAACGAGAAGATGGCCGAGTTCATCAACCCGATCGCGATGCTCGGCGACCAGCTGGTCAAGTTCACGACCGAGATCGGATTCAAGGGTTCGCAGAATCCGGACGAAGTCGGCGCTGCGGCGGTCGACTATCTGCGCGTCGCCGGGCACTTCGTCTTCGGCTACATGTTCGCGCGCATGGCGCAGGTCGCGCTGCGCGAGATCGCCGCAGGCAACAACGATGCGTTCTACGTCGGCAAGCTGCAGACCGCGCGCTTTTACTTCGCCAAGCTGTTCCCGGAAACCGTCACGCTGATGCGCACCGCTCGCGCCGGCAGCCGGTCGCTGATGGACACCGACCAGGCGCTGGCATGAACGCGCGCCACATCTCGTTTGCCGTGGCGCTGACCCTGTGCGGCGCATCGGTGCTGGCGCAGACACAGCCCAGTCCGGTGGGCCTCTGGCGCAACGTCGACGACAAGACCGGCGAGGTCAAGGCGGAAATCCGTATTACCGAAGCAGGTGGCGCACTGGCTGGGCGCATCGAGAAAACGCTCGGCAAGGACCGCAAGCCCGACAGCACCTGCGAAGCCTGCACCGACGACCGCAAGGGCAAGCCGATCGTCGGGCTGGAGATCGTCCGCGGTGGCAAGAAGGCGGAGGGCAAGGATGTCTGGGAGGGCGGAAAGATCCTCGACCCGGAGAACGGCAAGGAATACCGCGCGAGCTTCACGCCGATCGACGGCGGGCAGAAGCTGGAAGTGCGCGGCTATATCGGGCCGTTCTGGCGCACGCAGACGTGGACACGCAAGGAATGAACGCGAGTAACCCATGACCACCAACCGATTCAACGTAAGAAAAGTCGCCGTGCTCGGCGCCGGCGTGATGGGTGCGCAGATCGCCGCGCATCTGGTCAACGTACGCGTGCCGGTCGTGCTGTTCGATCTCGCCGCCAAGGACGGGTCGAAGAACGGCATCGTCAAGCGCGCCATCGATGCGCTCAAGAAGCAGAAGCCCGCACCGCTCGGCGACGTGGCCGATGCCGCGCTGATCGAGGTCGCGAACTATGACGAAGACCTGGCGAAGCTCGGCGAATGCGACCTCGTGATCGAAGCCATCGCCGAGCGCATGGACTGGAAGCTCGATCTATACAAAAAGATCGCGCCGCACGTCGCGAAGCACACAATCCTGGCTTCGAACACCTCCGGCCTGTCGATCACCAAGCTCAGCGAGGCGCTGCCCGAAGCGCTGAAGCCGCGTTTCTGCGGCATCCACTTCTTCAATCCGCCGCGCTACATGTTCCTGGTCGAGCTGATCGACACGCCGACCACCGAAGCGCAGGTGCTCGATCAGCTCGAAGCCTTCGTGACCAGCACGCTCGGCAAGGGCGTGGTGCGCGCGCACGACACGCCCAATTTCATCGCCAACCGCGTCGGCATCGCCGGCATGCTGGCGACGCTGAAGGAGGTCGAGAAGTTCGGCCTGACGCCGGACGTGGTCGACGACCTGACCGGCAAGAAGCTCGGCCGTGCGAGTTCGGGCACCTTCCGCACAGCCGACGTGGTCGGGCTCGACACGATGGCACACGTCGTGAAGACGCTGCAGGACAACCTCGACGCCGACAGCGATCCGTTCTACGGCAACTTCGCGACGCCGCCGGTGCTGGCGCGGCTTCTGGAAGCCGGTCATCTCGGCCAGAAGACCAAGGCCGGTTTCTACAAGAAGGTCGGCCGCGACATCCTGCGTTTCGACATGGCGTCGAACGGCGGCCAGGGCGACTACGTGCCCGGCGGCGAGAAGGCCGACGAGGTCTATGCGCGCATGCTGAAGAAGCCGGCCGGCGAGCGGCTGCGGCTGCTGCGCAATGCCGAAGGGCCGCAAGGCAGGTTCCTGTGGGCGATCCTGCGCGACAGCTTTCATTACGCGGCCGTGCATCTGGCGACCATCGCCGAGAGCGCGCGCGACGTCGATTTCGCGATGCGCTGGGGCTTCGGCATGACGCAGGGCCCGTTCGAACTCTGGCAGGAAGCCGGCTGGTTGCAGGTCGCGCAGTGGGTGCAGGCGGACATCGACGCGGGCGACGCGTTGAGCACGGCGCCGCTGCCGAAGTGGGTCTTCGAAGGCCCGGTGGCCGAGGCCGGCGGCGTCCACACTCCGGAAGGATCATGGAGTGCGTCGGCCGGCCGCTTTGTGCCGCAGCGCCGGTTGCCGGTGCATGCGCGCCAGCTGTTTCCGGAGAGCGTGCTGGGTGCGAACGCGCCGTCGGCAGCCGAAGCCGGCACCACGATCACCGACGAGGGCGACGTGCGCGTCTGGACGCTCGACGGCGATTTCCTGATCGCCAGCATCCATTCGAAGATGCACGCCATCAGCCCCGACGTGGCCGAGGCGCTGGGCGCTGCGGTCGACCTGGCCGAGGCGGACTACAAGGGTCTCGTCATCTGGTCGCCGGACGACACGTTCTCGGTCGGCGCCGACCTGCAGGCGATGCTGCCGGCCTTCGTGGTCGCCGGCATCGGCGCGGTCGAAGGTGCGGAGGAAGAACTGCAGAACGTGATGCTGAAGATCCGCTACGCCAGCGTGCCGGTGATCTCGGCGATCCGCGGCTTGGCGCTTGGCGGCGGCTGCGAGCTTGCGGTGTATTCGGCGAAGCGCGTGGCGGCGATGGAGAGCTACATCGGCCTGGTCGAGGTCGGCGTCGGGCTGGTGCCGGGTGCGGGCGGGCTGACCTACATCGCGCGCCGTGCGGCGGAGAATGCGGCCACGTCGACGGGCAACGACCTGTTGCCCTTCCTCACCGAAGGCTTCACCGCCGCGGCGATGGCCAAGGTCGGCACCGGCGCGCTGGATTCGAAAAAGCTCGGCTACCTGCTCGACAGCGACGTGATCGTCCCCAACAAAGACGAGCTGCTCTACGTCGCGCTGCAACAGGCGAAGTCGATGGCCGACGCCGGCTACCGCGCACCGCTGCGCCGGAGCTTCCGCGTGGCCGGCCGCAGCGGTGCGGCGACGATCAAGGGCCAGCTGGTGAACATGCGCGACGGCGGCTTCATCAGCGCGCACGATTTCCACATCGCCAGCCTGATCGCCGAGGTTGTGACGGGCGGCGATATCGATGCGGGGTCGCTGGTGACGGAGGAATACCTGATGGCGCTGGAACGCAAGGCGTTCTGCTCGCTGATCGTGCATCCGAAGACGCAGGAGCGGATCATGGGGATGCTGAGTACTGGAAAGCCGGTGCGCAATTGATGCCGCCATTTCTGCTGTTCCAGCAACGCTGGCAAGGCCTATGACCCACGAACCCGACACGTCTGGTTCCCTCTCCCGCGAGCGGGAGAGGGCTAGGGTGAGGGCTTGCAGCCTCCGCAAACTGCCAACCGACGCCGAGGCACTCCCCTGGTTCCACCTGCGCGATCGCCGCATGGCAAACCATAAATTCCGCCGACAGCGTCCCATCGGTCCGTACTTTGCAGACTTCGCCTGCATCGAAGCAAAGCTGATCGTGGAACTGGATGGTGGACAGCATGTGGAAGCAGCCGTGTACGACGCCGACCGAACCCGTTTCCTCGAAGGCCAGGGTTATCGCGTGCTTCGCTTCTGGAACAACGAAGTGTTGATGCAGACGGACGCGGTCAGAGGGCGGATTTTGCAGGCGCTGCTGGGGGGCAGCCCTCACCCCAGCCCTCTCCCGCAGGCGGGAGAGGGGGCAAGAAAGGACGCTGCCGTCCTCGTGGACAGGCAGGCAAGAGAAATACCGGAAGGAACAACGCCATGAAACAAATCCAGGACGCCTACATCGTCTCCGCCACGCGCACGCCCATCGGCAAATCGCATCGCGGCTTCTTCCGCAACTACCGGCCCGACGATCTGCTCGCTGCGGCCCTCAAGGCCGCACTCGCCACCGTTCCCGGCCTCGATCCCAAAGCCATCGAAGACATCATCTGCGGCTGCGCCATTCCCGAATCGCAGCAGGGCCTGAACATCGCGCGCATCGGCGCGGTGCTGGCCGGGTTGCCGACCGGCATCGGCGGCATCACGGTCAACCGTTTCTGCGCGTCGGGCCTGTCGGCGGTGCAGATGGCGGCGGACCGCATCCGCGTCGGCGAGGCGGACGTGATGATCGCGGCGGGCGTCGAGAGCATGAGCATGGTGCCGATGATGGGCAACGCGCCGTCGCTGTCGCCGTCCATCTTCGAGCGCGAGGGCGATGTCGGCATCGCTTACGGCATGGGACTCACGGCCGAGAAGGTCGCGCAGCAGTGGAAGGTGTCGCGCGATGCGCAGGATGCGTTCGCGCTGGAATCGCACCAGAAGGCGCTGGCGGCGCAGGCGGCGGGCGAGTTCGCCGATGAGATCACGCCGATCGAGGTCACCGATCGCACGCCGGACCTCGAAACCGGCGAGTCGATAGCCAAGAGCCGCATCGTCAGTCTGGACGAAGGCCCGCGGCCTGACACCAGCATCGAAGGCCTGGCCAAGCTGCGCACCGTGTTCGCGGCGCGCGGCACGGTGACGGCGGGCAACAGTTCGCAGACTTCCGACGGCGCTGGCGCGCTGATCCTCGCGAGCGAGAAGGCCTGCAAGCAGTACGACCTGACGCCATTGGCGCGCTTCGTGAGTTTCGCCAGCAAGGGTGTGCCGCCGGAGATCATGGGCATCGGTCCGATCGAGGCGGTGCCTGCGGCGCTGCGCTTTGCGGGCCTGCGGCACCAGGACATCGACTGGTTCGAGCTGAATGAGGCGTTCGCGGCACAGTCGCTTGCGGTGATCCGCACGCTGGGGCTCGATCCTTCGAAGGTCAACCCGATGGGCGGCGCCATCGCGCTCGGCCATCCGCTGGGCGCGACAGGTGCTATCCGTTCGGCGACAGTCGTTCATGCGTTGCGGCGCAAGAATCTGCGCTACGGCATGGTCACGATGTGCGTCGGCATGGGGCAGGGCGCAGCCGGGATCTTCGAAAGGGTCTAGACGCTATGGCAACGCAGCAGCACGTATTCGACAAGGCGCTTGCGCTGCAACACAGCGACATCAAGGCCGGGCATTTCACCGGCATGACGAGCCCGGACTACTGGAACATGATCGGTCCGTTCGGCGGCATGACGGCGGCGGTGATGCTGAATGCGGTGCTTTCGCATCCTGATCTGCTCGGTTCGCCGATCGCGATGACGGTCAACTTTGCGGCGGCTGTCGAGGCGGGCGCGTTCGACATCCAGGCCACGCCGGTGCGCACCAACCGGTCGACCCAGCACTGGACGATCCAGCTCACGCAGGCCGGCATCAGCGGTGCGCCGCAGATGACGACCACGGCGACGGTCGTCACGGCCGCGCGTCGCGAAACCTGGGGTACCAGCGACGTGCCGATGCCCGCCGTGCCGAAGCCGTCCGAGGTCGCGCCGATGCAGCTCGGCGAAGGCGCGATGGCGTGGCTGGGCCAGTACGAGCTGCGCGGCGTGAGCGGGCTGGTGCCGCAGCAGTGGGACGGTGGCGGCGATCACAGCGAGAGTGTGCTGTGGCTGCGCGACACGTCGCCACGAGCGTTAGATTTCGCGTCGCTGATGGCGATGAGCGACATGTTCTATCCACGCGTCTGGCTGCGCCGCGCCAAGCGCGTGCCGGCCGGCACGGTGTCGATGACGACGTATTTCCATGCCGAGGCCGCACAGCTTGCCGAGGTCGGCACCGGCCATCTGCTGGGCCGCGCGACTGGACAGCAGTTCAGGAACGGCTTCTTCGATCAGGCGGTCCAGCTCTGGAGCGAGGCCGGTATGCTGCTCGCGACCAGCAATCAGATTGCGTACTTCAAGGAATGAGACTGCCATGAGCGACATCCTCGTCCACACCGAAGCCGGTGTGATGACCCTGACCTTCAACCGCGTCGCGCGCAAGAATTCGCTCACCAGCGCGATGTACGCGGCGCTCTCCGATGCATTGGCGCAGGCCGAGCAGGACGCTTCGGTGCGCGCGGTGCTGATCCAGGGCGACCCGACGGTGTTCAGCGCCGGCAACGACATCGGCGACTTTCTCAACGCGCCGCCATCGATGGGCGATTCGCCGGTGTTCCGTTTCCTGCGCGGCATCGCGACCTTCCCGAAGCCGATCGTCGCGTCGGTCTGCGGTCCGGCCGTGGGCATCGGCACGACGATGCTGTTCCACTGCGACCTGGTCTATGCGGGCGATAACGCGGCTTTCTCGATGCCGTTCGTCAACCTGGGCGTCTGCCCCGAAGCCGGTTCGAGCCTGCTGGTGCCGCAGATGTTCGGCTACCACCGCGCGGCCGAGGCGCTGCTGCTGGGCGAGCCGTTCATGGCCGAGGCCGCGCTGGAAGTCGGTCTGGTGAATCGCGTGGTCCCGCCGACCGAAGCCAACGGCATCGCGCAGCTTCAGGCGCGCAAGTTCGTCAACAAGCCGTTGAGTTCGTTGATCGAAACCAAGCGCCTGCTGAAGCAGTCGCACCTGCCGGCCGTACTAGAGCGCATCGACGAAGAGATGCAGAGCTTTGGCCGGATGATGAAGGAACCAGCTGCCCGCGAGGCGTTCGCGGCTTTCATGGAAAAGCGCCGGCCGGATTTCTCGAAGGTCTGAGCGATCAGACTGTTTCGATCGGTCGAGGCCGCCCGTTGTCGTCGATCGCGACATATGTGAACGTCGCCTGCGTCACCTTCACATACGCGCCCTGCGCGCGCATGCGCTCGGCGAAGACTTCGACCAGAACCGTCACCGACGTGCGCCCGATGCGCACCGTTTTCGAATAGAACGACAGGATGTCGCCGACGCGGACCGGCTGCTTGAAGATGAACTCGTTCACGGCGACCGTGGCCATGCGGCCGCGCGCGTGGCGGGCTGGGATCACCGAGCCGGCCAGGTCGCACTGCGCCATGACCCAGCCGCCGAAGATGTCGCCGTTGGCATTGCAGTCGGCGGGCATGGGGATGACCTTGAGCACCAGCTCCATGTCGAGCGGGAGGCTTTGGGAATCAGAAGACATGGGCACAATCC
>JAQGMX010000008.1 GCA_028292145.1 Variovorax sp. | reverse complement strand
GCCGCGCACCGTGTTGATCTCGCCGTTGTGGGCGACGTAGCGGTACGGGTGGGCCAGCGGCCACTTCGGGAAAGTGTTGGTCGAGAAGCGCTGGTGCACCAGGCCGATGGCAGAGATGCAGCGCTCGTCGGACAGGTCGAGGTAGTACACGCCCACCTGGTCGGCCAGCAGCAGGCCCTTGTAGACCACCGTGCGGCTGGACATGCTCGGAACGTAGTACTCCTTGCTGTGCTTGAGCGCCAGGCGCTGGATGTTGGCGCTGGCCGTCTTGCGGATGACGTAGAGCTTGCGCTCCAGAGCGTCCTGCACGATGACGTCGTTGCCGCGGCCGATGAAGACCTGGCGCAGGATCGGCTCGGTCTTCTTCACGGCCGGCGACATCGGCATGTCGCGGTTGACCGGCACATCGCGCCAGCCGAGCAGCACCTGGCCTTCGGCCTTGATCGCGCGCTCCATCTCCTGCTCGCAGGCCATGCGCGATGCATGCTCCTTCGGCAGAAAGATCATTCCGACTCCGTATTCGCCGTATGGCGGCAGTTCGACGCCCTGCTTGCCCATTTCCTCGCGATAGAGCGCGTCCGGAATCTGGATCAGGATGCCGGCGCCGTCGCCCATCAGTTTGTCGGCACCGACAGCGCCGCGATGGTCGATGTTCTCGAGAATCTTGAGTGCCTGCGTCACGATGTCGTGCCGCTTTTCGCCCTTGATATGGGCAACGAAGCCCAGGCCGCAGGCATCGTGTTCGTTGCTGGATGAATACAGCCCGTGTTGTTCGAGGTGTTGGATCTCGGCAGCCGTCGTCATGGGGCGCACTCCTTCATTTTTTTCGCGGGGGAAATTTCGCAGGGAACGGAAGAATATTGCTTTGCACAAACAATGCCAAGCACTTTAAATGGGGTCGGATTCGAATTAACCTCCGATCCAAACCACCCCAAGGTAATTAGGGACAGATAAGAAACAGCTTTTTCGCCGCTCAGGATGGCGGCAATGCCGGCTTCCGCCCTGCCCTCGCCTTGACCACGCGCCGAGGCGTCGTCTGCTGCAGCTGGGCCACGAAGTCCGCATCGCCGGCAGCCCAGCCCTGCAGCGTCGCACTGACGAGCAAGGCCTGATCTTTCGCGCCGATGCCGACTGCGACGCGGTCCGCATACGCGGCCTCGCGCGCAAACGGCGTATTTCCGAGCGCCCAGTACAGCGCATGCGGCGTCAGGAACCGATCGTTCCGCAGCCCGACATAGTGCGCGTGGCTGGACCAGGGAAAGCTGCGCGCGTCTGCAGCCAGGCCGTCACGCACCGGATTCAGGTCCATATGCACCATGCAGGCGAGCAGATAACGCTCGGCCTGGATCACGGTCGAGCGATAACGCCCTTCCCACAACGTTCCGGTGCGCGAATGCCGGTCGTTGAAGGTGCGCACATAGCTGCGGCCGACCGACTGCATGAATTTGGGCAGCCCGTCGTCGGTCGACGGCGTCGCCAGCACATGGAAGTGGTTGTCCATCAGCACGTACGCATGCAACGCGACGCCGCAGCGCGGTGCATGCGCGGCGAGCAGTGCCAGCATGCGCAGCCGATCGGTGTCGTCGATGAAGATCGGCTGGCGGTTGTTGCCCCGCTGGATGACGTGATGCGGCTGATCGGCCAGCGTCAGACGGGGCAAACGAGCCATCTAGGGCAGCCGGAAGCGGGTTTCCAGCAACGCCGTCAGCCCGAATTCCGCCAGCAGATCGCGCAGCCGGTCGGCCGCGTTCGCCTTCGGCTGGCCGGTGCGGCGCGCGATGATGAGCTCGTTCTTCATGCTGTGCTCCCAGCCGACCAGTTCGGTCACCGTCACCTGGTAGCCGCTGGCCTCCAGATAGAGACAGCGCAGCACGTTGGTCAGCTGGCTGCCGATCTCGCGTGTGTGCAGCGGATGGCGCCACAGCTCGGCCAACGGCGTGCGCGCCAGCGACAGCGCCCGGGTCTGACGCAAGCTGGCCGCGATCTCTGCCTGGCAGCACGGCACCAGCACCATGAAACGCGCTTTCTTGGCAAGTCCGAATTCGATCGCGTCGTCCGTCGCCGTGTCGCAGGCATGCAGCGCCGTCACGATGTCGATCTGCTCCGGCAGCGCTTCCGAATGCGTGGATTCGGCGACCGTCAGGTTGAGGAACGACATCCGGTCGAAACCCAGGCGATCGGCAAGCTCGCGCGACTTCTCGATCAGTTCGCTGCGCGTCTCGATGCCGTAGACACGGCCCTTGCCCTGGCCGGTGCGGTCCGGCGAATTGAAGAACAGGTCGTAGATGATGAAGCCGAGGTACGACTTGCCGGCGCCGTGGTCGGCCAACGTCGCGTTGGCACCGCCGTCCGGCAGGTCGCGCAACAGCTTTTCGATGAACTGGAACAGGTGGTACACCTGCTTCAGCTTGCGCCGCGAATCCTGATTGAGGCGGCCTTCGCGGGTCAGGATGTGCAACTCTTTCAGCAGCTCGATCGACTGGCCGGGACGCAGCTCCTGCAGAACCTCGGCCTCCGCCTGGTTCGCCCTGCCGGACGTGCCGGAGGTGCCGGACTTGCCGGCTTGGCCGCCCTTCGCCGGCGGAAGAATCCACGGGTCGGCTGGCGGTTTCTGGGAAATCTTGTTCATTGTCTTCATCGTGTCGATCTCTTGCGCCGGATTCAGCGTGTGGAACCGCCCGGACCCACGTCCAGCGTCTTCCAGCCGTCGGCGCCGAGCGCTTCCAGCGTTTCGATGTTGCGCCCGAAGATCGCATCGGCGTCCGGAAAGGCTTCTACCGCGCGGTCGATGCTTTCCTCGCGCAGCAGATGCAGCGTCGGGTACGGCGCCCGATTGGTCGCATTGGCGATCTCGTTCGCATTGGAGCCGGCGAACTGGAAGCGCGGATGGAAGCTCGCGAGCTGCAGCGTCCCTTCGAAGCCGGCCTTCTTCATGCGCCGCTCGGCGCGTGCGGTGAAATCGTTGAAATCCAGGAAATCGCCCAGCGCATGCGGTGCGATGAGCAACGTCGTGTCGCGCTCTGACGCCGGCATCGCGACCAGCGCTGCGGCCTCGGCCAGAAGCGCTTCGATCAACCCTGCGTTGTCGTCGGGCGCCAGATCCACCGCGTAATGCACTTGCTGCTTCACATGCACGGCCTTGGCGAAAGGACACAGATTGAGTCCGATCACGGCGCGTTCGAGCCAGCGGCGGGTGTCGGCGATGGACTGCTCTGCAGTCACCATTGTTTTCTTCATGGGTTCCAGGTCTTGCCGGTCAGGCGCTCGTGTTCGCGCAGCGCGAAGCGATCGGTCATGCCGGCGATGTAATCGGCAACGGCGCGCGGTGCGTCCGGCCGTTGCGAGAAAGTGTCCGGCATCTCCTGCACTTTCGACAGGTAGGCCGCGAACAGCTCGCGCACCACATCCTGCGCCTGCAGGGTCGTCTGCATCACGCGCGGATGCCGGTAGAGATTGGCGAACAGAAAGCGCTTCAGGGCCGTCGACTGCGCATGCATCGGCGCGCTGAAGAGCACCAGCGGCGGCGCACGCCGCACCGCATCGGCGTCGGCCGGCGCTGCGGCCTCGACAGCGGCGCGCGTGGAATCGATCACGTCGTAGACCTGCGCGCTCAGCATGCGCCGGATGGTCTCGTACAGCACGCGACTGCCGGCGAGCTGCGGATACTCAGCCAGCGCCTCCTGCCGGTAGCGCTCGAACAGTTCCACCTCGGCCAGCTGCTCGATGCCGATCAGCCCCGAGCGCACGCCGTCGTCGATGTCGTGCGCGTTGTAGGCGATGGCGTCGGCCAGATTGCACAGCTGCGCCTCCAGGCTCGGCTGCGTGCGGTCGAGAAAACGCCGCCCGACGCCGTTGGGCTCGGCTGCCTCGATGCGCTCGGCGTTGGCACGCGAACAATGCTTCAGGATGCCTTCGCGCGTCTCGAAACTCAGGTTCAGCCCGTCGTACTGCGGATAGCGGAGTTCCAGCGCATCGACCATGCGCAGGCTCTGCAGGTTGTGCTCGAAGCCGCCGTGCCCGGCCATGCATTCGTCCAGCGCATCCTGCCCGGCATGGCCGAACGGCGTGTGCCCTAAGTCGTGCGCCAGCGCGATCGCCTCGACCAGATCCTCGTTCAGCCCCAGCGCACGGGCGATCGATCGACCGAGCTGCGCGACTTCGAGCGAATGCGTGAGCCGCGTACGGAACAGGTCGCCCTCGTGATTCAGAAACACCTGTGTCTTGTAGACCAGGCGACGAAAAGCCGTCGAATGGACGATGCGGTCGCGGTCGCGCTGGAAAGCGTCGCGCGTCGGCGCCGGAGGTTCGGGATGGCGCCGTCCGCGAGACTTATCGGGCCGGCTGGCGCAAAGGGCGCAAGAGGCAAGGTGCGCCGATCCCGCCTTGATCGACACGATGCTCATTGCCTGCAATTCATGCGCCGCCGCATTCCGCCAGCACCTCGCGCACCATCGCTTCCGGCGCGCTGCGCATCACGGCCGAACCCGGTTTGTCGATGATCACGAAGCGGATTTCGCCTGCTTCGGATTTCTTGTCGATGCGCATCAGTTCCAGATAGCGCTCGGCGCCGAGTTTCGGCGCCACCACCGGCAGGCCGGCGCGCTCGATCAGCGCGGTCAGCCGGGCGACGAACGCGGCGTCGATGCCGCCGAGCCGCTGCGACAGCTTTGCCGCCATCACCATCCCGCAACCGACCGCTTCGCCGTGCAGCCACTCGCCGTAGCCGAGGCCCGATTCGATCGCGTGGCCGAAGGTGTGGCCGAAATTGAGGATCGCGCGCAGCCCCGTTTCGCGTTCGTCCTGGCCGACCACCAGCGCCTTGATCTCGCAGCTGCGCTTGACTGCATAAGCCAGCGCCTTCGGATCGCGCGCCATCAGCGCATCGATATTGGCCTCGATCCAGTCGAAAAACGCCATGTCGTGGATCGGGCCGTACTTGATGACTTCGGCCAGCCCGGCGCTGAGTTCGCGCGGCGGCAGGGTCGTCAGCGTTGTCAGGTCGCACAGCACCAGTTGCGGCTGATAGAACGCGCCGATCATGTTCTTGCCCAACGGATGGTTGATGGCCGTCTTGCCGCCCACCGACGAATCCACCTGCGCCAGCAACGTCGTCGGCACCTGCACGAAAGGCACGCCGCGCATATAGCTCGCCGCCGCAAAACCCGTCATGTCGCCGACCACGCCGCCGCCGAGCGCGAACAGTACCGTCTTCCGGTCGCTGACCTGTTGCAGCAGCGCGTCGAAAATCAGGTTGAGCGTCGGCCAATCCTTGTAGACCTCGCCGTCAGGCAGTTCCAGCACGTGGACGTTGCGAAAGCGCTGGCGCAGCGACTTTTCAAGCGCTGCGGCATACAGCGGCGCGACGGTGACATTGGTCACGATCAGCGCGCTGGCTGCGGCCGGCACATTGGCGAAGCTCGCCGGATCGTCCAGCAAGCCGGTGCCGATCAGGATCGGATAGCTGCGATCCCCGAGCGAAATATCCACGCGCTCGGGTGTCGCAGAAGAAGCGCGCGGCGCGGTGATTTCAGGGAATTCAGACAACGACGAAAGCATGGCGGCGATTTTAGGGCGCGGCCGTATCGGCCGAATCAATGAGGGCGAACGGGCGGTGCGGGCGGGGGAGGCGAAGATGGCGATTGCAAAGCCGGTTCGACGGCACTTTGAAGCAATCCGGCAAGTTCCAGTTGCATGACGATGTGACTGACCAGCATCGCCACGGACGGTCGGCCAGTTTCAACGATCATGTGCGCCGTCTCGCGATACAGCGGATCACGCGCGTCGTGCAATTCGCGCAAACGCGCCAACGGATCCTCGACTTGAAGCAACGGACGCTTCAGGTCGTGACGCAGGCGGCGGTGCAGATCTTCAGGGGACGAGCGCAAGTAGACGACATGCGCGCCCCCGCGCAAGGCCAGCCGATTGGCTTCGCGTAGTACTGCACCACCACCGGTAGCGACAACGCCGTGGTGACCACCGACCAATTCGGCAATCACCGATTGCTCGACGTCCCGGAAGGCCGGCTCGCCCTCGCGCTCGAAAAATTCGCGGATGGAGCAGTTGATGCGCTCCTCGATGACGGAATCGGAGTCGGCAAACGGCAAATCCAGCCGTTGCGCCAATCGGCGACCAACGCTGGATTTGCCTGAGCCGGGGAGACCGACGAGAACAAAGGTCAAGGTTATGGGAAAGGATAAAGAAAGCTGGTGATCAAACCGCCAGGGGCTGTGACCGACACCTTCACGCTGTCGCCATTGGCGCAACCGGTGAACGAAGCGGCATGCGATGTTCTCAGATTTTGTCCAGGCAGACCCGAAGTAGGACCGACATCGGCAACTGTGCTGCCAGAAAAATCGGCGACGGTGCAAGACAGATTGTTTGCAGTAGTGCCGTCGACGACAGATACAGCGACCAGCGTGCCAGCCGGCATCGGAAGCAGTTCAAGGCCAACGCCACTGCTTCCCATGTTGAAAACCAGCGAAGACGTTGAAAGCGAAACGCCCGGTACACCCGGCGTAACAGGTGGCGAACCGACATAGAGTACGGGCGTGCTCGCCGCAAAAAGAATCACTGCCTGTTGACGCACCGTTGTGGCCAGTGCGTTCTGAACGCATGTATCGGCCTGTGACGGATAGGCGCCAGACTGCGCCGGACATGCGCCAACACCGACAGCATTACGCGTCAGCAGGAAGCTGTCGTTCGACGCGCTGTAAACCAGATCTTCGTTGTCGTCGCGGTAGGCATTGCCCAGTTGAACAATGGTATCTACGCCTGCATCGAACCTGTTGTTGCCATTGCTGTCGACATAGTCCTTGGTTCCTTCAAGGTAAGCCAGTATCGAAATCCGGCCATTGGTAGGCTTTGGATTCTGGGTAACGAAATTAACCGAGCACAACGAAATATTATTGACAGTCGCAGTCGCGCAGCTCGAGCCGATCTGGCCACCTTCAGCTGTGAAATTGACGACAGTGCCGTCGACAACAGCATTGCCTTGGCGATCTGCAATGCGAACCGTTGCCGTTGTTGGCGTCCCGTCGATTGAGGCACCTTCCAGACTGAATTTGCTCAAAGACAAACTCATGAACTTCTGCGAAGGCGGGCCGGATGCAACAGTCAGATTTTGCGACTCTGCAAAGATCGTCGCATTGGTTGCCAAGGCGGCGCGCACTTTCACCGGACCCGGAACGGTTCCCGAAGAAACCGTTACTGTCACTAGACCGCTGGAATCCGTCGTTCCGCTGATTTGACTCAGCGTGACACCGACAAGCGGTTGCTGGAGCGTGAAATTCGCAACCTGATTCGACAGCGGTGTATTGGCAGAAGACAGCACCTTGAACGTGAGCAGCGATTGCTCCACATTGCCAACGCCTGCAACGTAGATCTGAGCAAGCGATGCGCTGACGAAAGTCACAG
>JAQGMX010000547.1 GCA_028292145.1 Variovorax sp. | reverse complement strand
GCCAGGAACACGCTCATCACCACCGCCGCCAGCACCGAATACAGCACCCGCGTCGGCTCGATGATCAGGAAAGCCAGCGCGACGATGCTGCAATCGATGCACATCTGCACCTTCCCGGCGCGCCAGCCGTGCTTTTCCTGCATATATAAAGACACGATCGTCGCGCCGCCCAGGCTGCCGCGGTGCCGCGCCAGGAACAGGCAGCCGGCGCCGAGCAGCAGCCCGCCGAGCACCGCGGCATAGGCGGGATGCAGCCGGTCGATGGCGAACAGCGCCGGCGACCATTCCGTCATCGCCGACAGCGTCGAGATCGCGATGAAGGTCTTGAGCGTGAATTCGCGACCCATCCGCACCCAGGCAAAGCCGTAGAACGGAATGTTGATCAGGAAGAACAGTTTGCCGAAGCTGACGCCCGTCACGTAATGCAGCAGAAACGCCAGACCCGCCGCTCCGCCGGTCAGCAACCCGACCTGGTTGAACAGGATCAGCGCCAGCGAAACAAACAGCGTCCCGGCGAAGATTGCCTGGGCGTCTTCGAAGTAGCTGTGGCGCAGGGTGGTCATGGCTTCCTGAAGCACGAAGCTTGCCGCACCGGAAAGAGGATCAAATTTCGATCTTGGAGCCGAGCTCGACGACGGCGTTGTTCGGCAAATTGAGGAAATTCGCCGCGCCGCTCGCGTTGTGGTGCATCTGCGCGAACAGCTTCTCGCGCCACGGCGCCATGCCGCTGCCGAGCGTCGGCACCACCACGTCGCGCGACAGGAAATAGCTGGTCGACATCGGCTCCAGCTGGCAGCCTTGCATGCGCGCGCTCTCCAGCGCCCGCGGCAGATCGATGTCGTTCTTGAAACCGTAATGCACGATCACCTGCCAGCAGCGGTTGTCGAGCGCTTCCATCTCGACGCGCTGCTCGATCGGGATCCACGGCACTTCGTGGCTGCGCACCGTCACGAACAGGTTCTGCTCGTGCAACACCTTGTTGTGCTTCAGGTTGTGCAACAGCGCGTTGGGCACGTTGCCGGGCTCCGCCGTGAGGAACACCGCGGTGCCGTCGACACGCGCCGGCGGGCTGATGAAGACGGCTTCCAGGAAACCGCGCAGGTCGAGCGCATCGGCGCGCTGCACCTCGCCCATCAGCCGGCGGCCTTCCTTCCAGGTGATCATCAGCATGAAGATGGCCCCGCCGATCAGCAGCGGGAACCAGCCGCCTTCGGGCAGCTTCAGCAGATTCGACGCGAAGAACGCGAAGTCGATGACGAAGAAGATCGACGTGGCGCCGATGCACAGCGCGAGCGGCAGCTTCCAGGCATAGCGGATCACGAAGAAGGTCAGCACGGTGGTGATCAGCATGTCGGTCGTCACGGCGATGCCGTAGGCCGCGGCCAGGTTGCTCGACGAGCGGAACAGCACCACGGCCAGCACGATCGCGACGAACAACCCCCAGTTGACGAACGGGATGTAGATCTGCCCGGCCGAACGGACGCTGGTGTGCTGGATGTTCAGGCGCGGCAGGTAGCCGAGCTGGATCACCTGCCGCGTCACGCTGAACGCGCCGGTGATCAGCGCCTGCGACGCGATCACCGTGGCCAACGTGGCGAGCAGCACCAGCGGCACGATCGCCCAATCGGGCGCCATCATGAAGAACGGGTTCTTCACGGCTTCCGGGTTCTCCAGCAGCAGCGCGCCCTGACCGAAATAGTTCAGCACCAGCGCAGGCATGACGACCGAGAACCATGCGATGCGGATCGGTCCCTTGCCGAAATGCCCCAGGTCGGCATACAGCGCTTCGGCGCCGGTCACGCACAGCACGGTCGCGCCCAGCACGATGAAGCTGGTCATCGGGTTGTCCCAGATGAACTTCAGCGCGTAGTACGGATTGACCGCCTTCAGGATTTCGGGGTGCGTCACGATCTGCGAAACGCCGAGCACCGCCAGCACCAGGAACCAGACCAGCGTGATCGGCCCGAAGAACTTGCCGATGCCGGCAGTCCCGCGCTTCTGCACCGCAAACAGCCCGAACAGCACCACCAGCGTGATCGGTATCACGTAATGCGCGAAGTGCGGCGACACCACCTCCAGGCCTTCGACCGCCGAAAGCACCGAAATCGCCGGCGTGATGACGCCGTCGCCATAGAACAGCGAGGTGCCGAAGATACCGACCGCCAGCAGCACGCCGCGCAGCTTCGGCTTGTCGGCAACGGCGCGCGAGGCCAGCGCCAGCATCGCCACCAGACCACCTTCACCTTCGTTGTCTGCGCGCAACACAAGCACGACGTACTTGAGCGAAACGATGATCGTCAGGGTCCAGAAGAACATCGACAGGATGCCGTAGACGTTCTCAATCGTGAACGGAACGTGTCCGTGGCCGAACACCTCTTTGGTCGCGTAAAGCACGCTGGTGCCGATATCGCCATAGACGACGCCGATGGCGCCAACGATCAAGGCGGCGGAGGAGCTTTTGGGTGTGGACACAGAGTCGGGGAACGGGCGGCGACCCAGGTTCCGAGGGCTTGAAGGGTCGCCATTTTGCCCCGTTCGAGCCGTTTTGCGCGGTTTGCGTTCAGTTCAGCGATCCGGCAAAGGACGAACGTTCATCCATCCGTCCGCATCCTCGAACCTCTCCAGCTGATCGAGCAGTTCCCTCAGCGTCCCGAAACCGCGATGCCCAGTCCACTGTTGACCTCGGCGAGGGCACCTGGCGCGACCTGTTGCTGGGGCGGCAGGCCGGTGGTCTGCATGGGACCCCTGCGAGGCCGGCCGACACCGTCTTCCCCCGTCCGTTTGAAAACGCCGGAATCACGCGCTTCCTTTGGCAGATGGGCGGTTGCGACGGAATTTGGCTGATTCCGGAAAGAAGAACTGATTGCGATCTTGCTCATTGAAAAAATCCGCTCCAGTGAATGAAGCA
>JAQGMX010000506.1 GCA_028292145.1 Variovorax sp. | reverse complement strand
ACATCGTGCGCAACAGCGTTCTGGTGGGCTTCGAAGCGACCGGTCAGCCGCTGGCGCCCTGGGCGCACGACGTCTGGGGGCTCGCGCTGCTGGCTGCTGTGTGCGGCAGCATCGCCTGGGCCATGACGGGGGACCGGACACGCGGCGCCGCGCCTGAAAACGCAGCTCGAAACGCAACTCGCAACGCGTCGTCGGGCGGATTCCTGTTGCAGAACCGCTTCATCGACCGCGTCGCGCACAAGACGCTGTTCGCTGTCGCGATGATGCTGAGCCTGGTCGGCGGTTTTGCCGGCGCGGCTTCTTCATCGTCGACGCCATCGGCAGCCAGCGGTTTCAACGAATGGCCCGCTACCTGGGACGGCGCGCCGTTGCGACCGATGGCCCTGACCGACGTCGAGTACCGTTTCGCCCAGCGGTTTCCCGGCGCCATCGCACGCATGACCGACGGCGAACGCATGTTCGTGCTGCGCCGGGTCGATGCGCCGACACGCATGCTGCATCCGGCGGTCGACTGCTACCGTGCGCTTGGCTACCGCATCGACCATGCTCGGCTGGAGCGCGATGCACAGGAGCGGATGTGGCGCTGTTTCTCCGCGGCGAGAGCGCAGACCGGCAAGCAAGGGCAAACCCTGCGCGTTTGCGAGCGCATCGTCGATGTCGACGGCACCGCTTTCACCGACACTTCAGCCTGGTACTGGGCCGCTGCGGGCGGCCGTTCGCGAGGTCCCTGGCAGGCGGTGACGCGGGTGGAGCGCGAGGGGCCGGGCTGATTCGTCGAGGAACTCTTGAGAAGAACACTGCGTTTCCTGTCGTTCGCACTGCTGGCGCTGATCGTCACCGCACTGGTCGCGCTGATCCTGATCGCCAAGCTGCTGCTCGCGCCCGCGACCGGCGAGTGGACGGTGCCGTGGCGCGTCGGGCCGGTCACGCTCGATGTCGGTATACCGACCGCGATGCGCCTTCTGACTTCGCCGTGGCTCGCACCTCGGCTGGCCGGTTTCGACACCGACACGCGCTTCGGCCCAGTGCGTCTGGGTTGGGAAGACGGCAGCAGCAGCCTCACGCTCGACTGCGCACCCTGCAGCGCGCCGGTGCCTGCGCTGGGAACCCAGCCGTTGCGGGTGGCACAGCTCACGGTCACGGTACGCCGTGACGGCAATCGGCTGTTCGGCCGCTTCGATGCCAAGCCGGACAAGGGAGCCGCAACCGTCACCGTCACCGGCGCCGACGGCGCGGGATCCTTGCGCGGTCGCTGGGACGGCCGGCTCTCGCAGACCTCGCTGCAGATCGACGTCGACACAGACGATGCGCCCATCACCCGCTGGTACGCGGTGCTGGCGCCGGACCTTCAGGAGCTCCGGCAGGCGCGCATCGGCGGCAGCCTCGCGACGCACGGCAGGATCGTGCTGCCCGACGGCGAACTGGTCCTGCAGCCGCGCGTAGCGCAGTTCAGGGTCGAAGGGCTTGGCACCGAGGCTGTCGCCGGCGCGCGCAGCAACAGTTGCGGGCCGTCCGCGCGGCTGGCGAACGACAGCTGGCTCGCTCGCGCCGTGCTGGCAGCAGAGGATCAGCGCTTCTTCACGCATCCCGGCTACGACCTGGTCGAACTCGGCGCGGCGGCAAGCGGCAATCACAAGGCCGGCGCGGCGGAACGCGGTGCCAGCACCTTGACGCAGCAGCTGGCCAAGCTGCTTTTCACCGGCAGCGAACGGAGCAGCGAACGCAAGCTGCGCGAACTGCTTTACGCCGTCGAAATGGAAGAAACGCTGGGCAAGGCGCGGATCCTGCAGCTGTACCTCGACAACGCGCCCTGGGGCGGAACGGTCTGCGGAGCGGAGGCCGCAGCAAAACGCTACTTCGGCCGCAGCGCCCGCGCGCTGGAGCCGGCGCAGGCCGTGTGGCTGGCGGCGATGCTGCACAAGCCGTCCGCCGAGCTGGCCGAATGGCGGCGCAACGGCAGCATCGACGCGGCGCGGGTGAAATGGGTGGCCGAAGGGATTCGCGGCATCAGCCGCAACCAGCGCGAAGCGCTGCTGAAATCGGTCGCCTCGGCGCGCTTCGCACCGCCGCCGTGATCCGATCGCTCATCGCTTTTCTTTATCTGAGGTTGGCGATGATGTAAGCACAGCCGTTCACGAAAACGATGTGAATGGCAAACGGAATTCGGTTCTCAGGTGTCGTGAGGCTGATGGCGAGGGTGGCGAACACCAATGTCAACAAGCCGAGACCGATAGTGACTTCTGTATCCATCTTGCGAGTTCGGTGACCATGGCGCACCGAACGGGAGGCGATCGGCGCTTTTCTACGTTATTCGGAGCGCCGCATATTAGCGGTTGCGGAAGACGAATTGCATATTGTTCGGAATTGGAATCGCAAACTTGTGCACAGAGATGGCACCTTATCGTTTGCGACCAGGCACCTTCTTGGTGCCCGCTGGCTTGGCATATGTCTTGCGATGACCGAGCATGGAAGCTGTCGTTCCCGTCCCTGCCGCCGTCGAAATCGTTTCGCTGACCAAGCGCTATGCAGCCGGTACGCCTGCAGCCGTCGACAGCATCGATCTGCGCATCGATAGCGGCAGCTACTGCTGCCTGCTGGGCCCGTCGGGCTGCGGCAAGAGCACGACGTTGCGGATGATCGCGGGCCATGAGTCGGTGACCTCGGGCGATATCCTGCTGGACAACCGGAACATCACCGACCTGCCGGCCGCGGCCCGCGGCACGGCGATGATGTTCCAGAGCTTCGCGCTGTTTCCGCACCTGTCCGCCCTCGACAACGTGGCGTTCAGCCTGAAGATGAAGGGTGTCGGCAAGACCGAACGCCATCAGCGTGCCAACGACCTGTTGGCGCGCGTGGCGATGGGGCATCTGGCCGAGCGCAAGCCGGGCGAACTTTCCGGCGGTCAGCAGCAGCGCGTGGCCCTCGCGCGCGCCCTGATCACCGAACCGCGCGTGCTGCTGCTCGATGAGCCGCTGTCGGCGCTGGACCCGTTCCTGCGCATCCAGATGCGCGCCGAGCTGCGCCGCTGGCAAAAAGAACTCGGCCTGACCTTCATCCACGTCACCCATTCGCAGGAAGAAGCGATGGCGCTGGCCGACACGATGGTGGTGATGAACCATGGGCTGATCGAGCAGGTCGGGCCGCCGCGCGAGGTCTACAACCATCCGGCGAGCGAATTCGTGGCGCGCTTCATGGGCGGCCACAACGTGCTCGACGTACCGGCCGGCAAAGTGGCCGTGCGCAACGACCACATGCACATCGTTCCCGAAAGCGCCGCCTACAGCCTGGGCACGAATGCGCTGGCCGCAGAGATCACCGATGTCGAATACCAGGGCACGTACGTTCTGCTGGGGCTCGCGCTGGCCGATGCCGCGCCTGCGGCCAGGAACGTGTCGGTGATGCTCGGCGAAGCAGCCTTCGTGGCCCGGCCCTATGCACGGGGCGAACGCGTCCGCCTCGGCTGGGCGGACGCCGATGCGCGAACGCTCGCAACGAGCGCCTGAGTTCTCTCGAACAGACCCCATACCGCAACCAACAACCCGAAAGAGACGCCCGACATGTCCGAATCCATCGACTCGACCCCATCCAACGTCGCAGGCCCGCTCGGCGGCCTGCAACGCCGCGCGCTGCTTCAGGGGACCGCCGGCATCCTGGCTTCCGGCATCGCGCCTTTCGTGCATGCGCAGGAAAAAATCACGCTGCGCTACCTGGGCACGGCGGTGAACCAGGACAAGGCGATCGCCGAGAAGTTCAAGGCCGACACCGGCATCACGATCCAGTACGTGGCCGTGACCACCGACGACGTGACCAAGCGCGCCGTGACCGCGCCCAACAGCTTCGACCTGATCGACACCGAATACTTCTCGCTCAAGAAGATCGTGCCGACCGGCAACCTCAAGGGCATCGACACGAAGAAGATCAAGAACGCCGACAAGATCACGACGCTGTTCACCAAGGGCGAAGTCGGCGGAAAGAAGGTCGGCGACCAGGGCACCGCACCGAAGAAGGTGATCTACCTCGAAGGCGAAAAGTCGAAGGTGTTTTCCGCCACGCCGACGCAGTTCATGTCGCTGATTCCGACGGTCTACAACGCCGACACGCTGGGCATCCGCCCCGACCTGATCAAGCGCCCGATCGAATCGTGGGCCGAGTTGCTCAACCCCGAGTTCAAGGGCAAGACCGCGATCCTGAACATTCCTTCGATCGGCATCATGGATGCGGCGATGGTGGTGGAAGCCAAGGGCATCCACAAGTACGCCGACAAGGGGAACATGACCAAGGCCGAGATCGACCTGACGATCAAGACCCTGATCGAAGCCAAGAAGGCCGGCCAGTTCCGCGCGCTGTGGAAGGATTTCAACGAATCGGTCAATCTGATGGCTTCCGGCGAAGTGGTGATCCAGTCGATGTGGAGCCCGGCCGTGACCGCCGTCCGCACCAAGGGCATCGCCTGCACCTTCCAGCCGCTGAAGGAAGGCTATCGCGCCTGGGCCGCCGGCTTCGGACTGCCGGCCACGCTGTCGGGCCGGAAGCTCGACGGCGCTTACGAGTTCATCAACTGGTTCCTCGACGGCTGGGCCGGTGCGTACCTGAACCGCCAGGGCTACTACAGCGCCGTGCTCGACACCGCCAAGTCGAAGATGGAAGCCTACGAATGGGCCTACTGGATGGAAGGCAAGCCCGCCGCGCAGGACATCAAGAGCCCGACCGGCGACGTGCTGGCGAAAACCGGTTCGGTCCGCGACGGCGGCAGCTACGAGACGCGCATGGGCGGGATCGCTTGCTGGAACGCGGTGATGGACGAGAACGAGTACATGGTGAGGAAATGGAACGAGTTCGTCGCCGCTTGAACGGACTTGCTCCTTCCCCTCCCGGGGGAAGGTTGGGATGGGGGCTGGCAGCGGTCGCAAAAGTTGTGCGTCAACTACCGCCGTCGGCCCCCACCCCTGCCCTCCCCCGAAGGGGAGGGAGCCAAGAAAAACCATGAGCACACCTGTCGCATCCGCCCACACCGCCACCGCCCCGACGCACACCGTCAAGGCCTGGTGGCAGGCGTTGCCTTTCGCGCTGGTGTTCGTGCTTTTCTTCCTGATCCCGCTGGCATTGATCGCCATGGTCAGCCTCTGGAATTTCAACGAATACGAACTGATCCCGGCGGTCACTTTCCGGAACTACCTGAGCCTGTTCGAAGGCTGCTCACGGCTCACCGACAACGGCGACCTGTGCGTCACGCTCAGCACCTACATCAGCACGCTGAAGTTCTGCCTGCTGGTCTGGGGCATCACACTGCTGATCGGCTTCTCGGTCGCGTATTTCCTCGCCTTCCACGTGCGCTCGGCTACCATGCAGACGGTGCTGTTCGTGCTGTGCACCGTGCCGTTCTGGACGTCGAACGTGATCCGCATGATCTCGTGGGTGCCGCTGCTCGGGCGCAACGGACTGGTCAACCAGGGATTGATCGGCATGGGCGTCGTCGACCAGCCGGTCGAGTGGCTGCTGTTCTCGCATTTTTCGGTGGTGCTCGCCTTCGTGCACCTCTACACGATGTTCATGATCGTGCCGATCTTCAACTCGATGATGCGCATCGACCGTTCGCTGCTCGAAGCCGCGAGCGACGCCGGTGACACCGGCTGGCAGACGCTGTGGAACGTGATCGTGCCGCTGTCGCGCACCGGCATCCTGATCGGCTCGATCTTCGTCATCACCATCGTGATGGGCGACTTCGTCACCATCGGCGTGATGGGCGGCCAGCAGATCGCCTCCATCGGCAAGATCATCCAGGTCCAGACCTCGTACCTGCAGTTCCCGCTGGCCGCGGCCAACGCGATGATCCTGCTGGCCGTGGTGCTGATGATCATCTGGGGGCTGACACGCCTCGTCGACATCCGCAAGGAGCTGTGAGATGAGCCAGCGCATCGGCGAAAAACGTGCAGCGGGCTTCTGGCCGCTGGCGCTCGTGTTCGGGCTTTTCGTGCTGTTTCTCTACGGCCCGATGGTCACCATCTTTGTGCTGAGCTTCCAGGGCCCGGAGGGCGGGCTGACCTTTCCGCTGCGCGGCGTCTCGCTGCACTGGTTCCGCCAGCTCGCGGCCGGGCTGGGCACGGTCGACATCGGCGCGGCTTTCGGGCGGTCGCTGATGCTGGGCGCGGTCGTGATGTTTTTCACGGTGGTGCTGTCGGTGCTCGCCGGGCTGGCGTTCCGCAAGAAGCTCGCCGGCGGCAACACGCTGTTCTTCGTCACCGTGGCGAGCCTGATCATGCCGTCGATCATCGTGTCGCTCGGCATCGGGCTGCAGTTCCGGCTGCTCGACACCGGCATCAAGGACGGCCTGACCGCGATCGGCGCGACCGACCTGCTGGAGAACTACGGCACCTCGCTCGGCCTCCTCACCTCCGCGCTCGGCGCGCACCTGACCTGGACGCTGCCCTTCGGCCTCCTGATCATGTTCGCGGTCTTCAACCGCTTCAACCCGGCCTACGAAGA
>JAQGMX010000494.1 GCA_028292145.1 Variovorax sp. | reverse complement strand
GCTTCGTCATGCACCAGCTCAACGAGCGGCTCGCGCAGTTCATCGCCGCACGCGAAGCCGACCGCCTGAACAACCCCGACGTGCGCGTCGCGCGCAACCTCGCGGCGCTGTTCAACCCGGTGTTGTTCCCCGGTGTCGGCGAGCTGCTGCGCATCACGCAGCAGGAGCTGGCCTACCTGATCGGCCTGTCGCGCCAGCGCGTGAACCAGGCGCTCAACATGCTGCAGGCGCAGGGCACGATCCGCGTCGAATACGGCGGGCTGCGCGTGCTCGACCTGGCTGCGCTGCGCAGCAGTGCGATCGCTTTCCAACCTCCTTCGAATCCATCCAGATGACATCCCACCTGACCCTCATCACCGGCGCCTCCCGCGGCATGGGCCGTGCCATGGCTGCGCAACTTCTCGCTGCCGATCGCACGCTGATCTGCATCTCGCGCAAAACCGACGACGCGCTCGCCGCCGAGGCCGAAGCCGCCGGCGCGACGCTCGAACAGTGGTCCTTCGACCTCGCCGCACCACAGGCCGCCGCCGAGCGCATCGGCAGCTGGCTCGCAGCGCAGGACGCGGACGCTTTCGACAGCGTCACGTTGATCAACAACGCCGGCACCATCGGCCGGATCGGCCCGCTCGCGGAAGCAGACGCTGCCGACCTCGCGCAATCGCTGCGCATCGGGCTCGAAGCGCCGATGCTGCTGACGGCCGCATTCCTGCGCGCCACCGCAAGCTGGCGCGGCGCACGCAAGGTGCTCAACATCTCGTCCGGCCTCGGCCGCAACGCGATGGCGAGCCAGGCGCCGTACTGCGCCGCCAAGGCCGGCATGGACCACTTCTCGCGCGCCGTCGCACTCGAGGAAGCGCTGCGGCCGAACGGCGCGAAGATCGTCTCGCTCGCGCCCGGCGTGATCGACACCGACATGCAGGGCGTCCTCCGCGGCACCGACGCTGCGCGCTTCCCGGACCGCGCCCGCTTCGAGAAGCTCAAGACCGACGGCCTGCTCGATTCGCCGGCCGCCGCCGCCGCCAAGGTGCTCGCCTACCTCGCGCGCGGAGACTTCGGCAGCAAGCCGGTCGCCGACGTGCGCGCGGACTGAGCCGGCATGCGCAACGCCATCGATTTCAGCTCCTGGCAGGGCGTGTTGTCCACGCTGCTCGGGCTGATCCTCATGTCCGTCGTGGCTGTCGGCATCCGGCTGCTGGTGATGCACAGCGTGCAGCAGCGCCGCGAGCGCCAGAACCGCCAGATCAACGAGCGGTTGAAAACGCTGATTGCGGCGTACAAGACGCTGGGCGGCTCGTTCACCGGCGACCTCGCGGTCGACCCGAGCCATCTGCGCGGGCTTCGCCGGCAGGCCGATGCGGCGGGCGCGGCGCTCGAAAGCGCGGAACTGGCGGCCGGCGCCGACGCGCTTCCGCCTGAGGTGCGGGCAGGTTCGGCGGGTGGTGCCACGGGTTCAGACCGACGGCGCCGGATCCGCGATGCGGTCGAGGCAGCGCTCTCCGACGTGATCCTGCTGGGCACGCAGGAACAGGTACAGCTCGCCGTCCGCGCCGCCAACGACATGGTGGCCGGCCGCGCGATCGAAACGGCAGAGCTGGTGACGTCGCTGCGCACATTCATCCGCGACGTGCTCGATCTTGAGGCGATACCGGGCGATCTGCCGATTCCCAAGCAGGGGCCGGTGCGCGTCGCCGGCTCAAGCGCGCGGGGCGGTGCGGCGGGGAAGGCTTCGGGTGGCGGCGGTGGCGGAGGGCAGGGCGGTGGCGCCGGCGCCGGCGCAGCGGGCGGCATGGGTTCGGGCCTGCAACACGCGGACGCATCGGACGCCGCTGCATCGACGCATCCCGGACCGGGCTGAACGCGACGCAAGCCGTCCGACAATGTCCGCTGATCGGCTCCGGGCCTCTTCAGCATTCATCTTCAATTTCCAGACCGACATGGCCACCGCACAAGCTCTCACAACCTCCGAATACAAGCTCTTCCCGTCGCCGCGCAACCTGCATCGCGTGGTTTTCGAGCACCAGGTGTTCGTACCGTATCCGTACATGCTGATCGAGATGGAAAGCTACTACCTCAAGGGCCGCTACAGCCTGTTCGCCGCGCATCGCATCGTCGACAACAAGGCCGGCCAGCTCGTGACTTTCGAGGACGCTGCGGACGAGGCCAAGTTCAAGCTCAAGTTCGTGCCCGACTGATGCTTGCGCCAGCGCCGTTGCCGATCCTGTATTCCTTCCGTCGCTGCCCATACGCGATGCGCTCGCGGCTGGCGTTGCTCGCCAGCGGGCAGCGCTGCGAACTGCGCGAGGTCGTGCTGCGCGACAAGCCGGCCGAGTTGACGGCGGCATCGCCCAAGGCAACGGTGCCGGTGCTCGTCCTCGACGACGGCAGCGTGATCGCGCAGAGCCTGGAGATCATGCTTTGGGCGCTGCGCAGGAACGATCCGCAGCATTGGCTGTCGCCCGGCAACGGTACGCTGGCCGAAATGCTGGCGCTGGTCGAGGCCTGCGACACCGGCTTCAAGCGGGATCTCGATCGCTACAAATATCCGGGGCGTTATGAAGCGGAAGCGGACGCCGACGCAGCGTCGGCACGCGACAGCGGCGCGCGTTTTTTGCTGCAGCTCGAAACGCAACTCGCAAACAGCGCCTTCCTGTTCGGCGACAGAACCGCATTGGCTGACGCCGCCATCGCACCTTTCGTCCGCCAGTTCGCCGGCGTCGACGCAGCCTGGTTCTCCGCGCAACCGTGGCCGCGCCTACGCGAATGGCTCGCAGCCTGGGAAGCTTCCGACGCCTTCGCCGCCGTCATGCAGCGCTACCCGGCGTGGAAATCCGGCGATGCTGGCGTCACGTTTCCTGCAGGCTGACCACACCGCACCAGCGCGCCATGAACACCGCCAGCACTGCAGCCGTCTGCATCATGCTGTCGATCGACGCCCACTCGTCGATGCCGTGGATGTTGGCGCCGCCCGACGGGCCGTAGCAGACGGCCGGCGTCTCGCCGTAGAGGTTGAAGAACTTGGCGTCGGTGG
>JAQGMX010000464.1 GCA_028292145.1 Variovorax sp. | reverse complement strand
TGTCGTCGCCGGCGATCGCGTGACCGGCCGACGAGAGGTGCACGCGAATCTGGTGCGTGCGACCGGTCTTGATCGTCACGGCCAGCAGGGACATCGGCGCCGTCTCGCCCGGCAGCGTCACGGTCGCGAGAACGCGCACCAGTGTGACCGCGTTCATCGCATCTGGATGGTCCTTGGCGACGACACGGACGCGGCGCTCCCCTTCGGCAGCGCCGTTGGCAGGCGGCAGCAGGTATTTGGCCAGCGGCGCATCCAGCACTTTTTTGCTCGGTGGCCAGGCGCCTTCGACCAGCGCCAGGTACGTCTTGCCGGTTTCGCGTTCCCGAAACTGCGACTGGAGCGCCGTCAACGCGCTGCGCTTGAGCGCCACCAGCAAGATTCCGGAAGTTTCTCGGTCCAGCCGATGCACAAGCTCAAGGAACCGGGCTCCCGGCCGCGCGCTGCGCAGCTGTTCGATCACGCCGAAGCTCACGCCGCTGCCGCCGTGGACGGCCAAGCCGGCCGGCTTGTAGATGGCCAGCACGGATTCGTCTTCATATATGAGGGGGAACTCGCGCCCTGGGGCGGGCGGCGCTCCGCCCTCCTCCGAACGCGCGGCCACGCGGACCGGCGGCAGCCGCAACACGTCGCCGTTCTCGATCCGGGTTTCGGCCTGCGCGCGGCCCTTGTTGATGCGCACCTCGCCGGACCGGATGATCCGGTAGACGTGGGTCTTCGGCACGCCTTTCAGATGGCGGAAAAGAAAGTTGTCGAGACGCTGCCCGGCCGACTCTTCGTCGACCGTCACAAACCTGACTTCAGCGGCCGAGGGTTCCGGCTTCGCACCTATAATGTTTTTCACCAGCGCGTTTCTGTAAGTGCTTGATTAAGCTGGAAGTTTAGAGCACCACCGAAAACGCTGTGAGGTCGATGCCGCTTTGGCGCCAGCCCTGCAAACCCCGCGCTCATGCGCAAAGTGGCAGGAACGGCATCCAAGTCAAGCCGACGCCCACGAAACACCGTACGGAATACCCCAGCCGGCAGGCTAAAAGCTGCCGGCGGATCGAAGCGAGTTCACTTGTGTTGATGCTGCTGATTCAACTTTGCCCACGCTGGCTGACCTGGCACTTGCCAGCGAAGACGGCGATTTTCGGCATCGATGTTGAATCTCGTGCAGCACGCGCCCCTTTGGCGCAACGGCAACACCCATCCGGGCTCGCACCCATCCACGCCCCCCCACCCTTGCTGCTGTTGAGCTGACGCTCGATATGGCCGCGCGCGTTCACGCGCCGTCCAAGGCAGCCGGGGCTCCGCGGCAATTCCCTCGTTTCGCTGGCGTCGTCCGTGCATCGTTGGCCCGTCATGGGCCGGTTCGAACGCACATATATATAAGGACAACGCACCATGAAGCGGATGTTGATCAACGCCACGCAGCCGGAAGAGCGCCGCCTGGCCATCGTCGACGGGCAGAAGCTCCTCGACTACGAAATCGAAATCGAAGGGCGCGAACAGCGCAAGGGCAATATCTACAAGGCCGTCGTGACGCGCGTCGAGCCGTCGCTCGAAGCCTGTTTCGTTGACTACGGCGAGGACCGCCACGGCTTCCTGCCCTTCAAGGAAATCTCGAAGCAATATTTCGCCGAGGGCGTTTCCGCCAGCCAGGCGCGCATCCAGGATGCGATCCGCGAAGGCCAGGAACTGGTCGTGCAGGTCGAGAAGGAAGAGCGCGGCAACAAGGGCGCCGCCCTGACCACGTTCATCTCGCTGGCCGGCCGCTATGTCGTGCTGATGCCGAACAACCCCCGCGGTGGCGGTGTTTCGCGCCGCATCGAGGGCGAGGACCGCGCCGAACTCAAGGAGGCGATGGACCAGCTGGAGTACCCGAAGGGCGCCAGCATCATCGCCCGCACCGCCGGCATCGGCCGTTCGGCGCCCGAACTCCAGTGGGACCTGAACTACCTGCTCAAGCTCTGGACCGCCATCGACGGCGCGGCCAAGGGCGCCAAGGGCGCTTTCCTGATCTATCAGGAATCCAGCCTGGTGATCCGCGCGATCCGTGACTATTTCAATCACGACATCGGCGACATCCTGATCGACACCGACGACATCTACGAACAGGCGCAGCAGTTCATGGCGCACGTCATGCCCGAGCATGCCGCCCGCGTGAAGCGCTACCGCGACGACGCGGCGCTGTTCAGCCGCTTCCAGATCGAGCACCAGATCGAATCGGCCTATGCCCGCACGGTGCAACTGCCGAGCGGCGGCGCGATCGTGATCGACCACACCGAAGCGCTGGTTTCGGTCGACGTGAACTCGGCCCGCGCCATCAAGGGCGGCGACATCGAGGAAACCGCGACCCGCACCAACCTCGAAGCCGCCGACGAAGTGGCCCGCCAGATGCGCCTGCGCGACCTGGGCGGCCTGATCGTCATCGACTTCATCGACATGGACGAGTCGAAGAACCGCCGCGAAGTCGAAAGCCGCCTGCGCGATGCGCTGCGGCAAGACCGCGCCCGCGTCCAGTTCGGCGCGATCAGCAAGTTCGGCCTCATGGAAATGAGCCGCCAGCGCCTGAAACCGGCGCTTTCCGAAGGTTCGTCGATTCCCTGCCCGCGCTGCGGCGGTTCGGGCCATATCCGCGACACCGAATCCAGCGCGCTGCAGATCCTGCGCATCATTCAGGAAGAATGCCTGAAGGACAACACGGCCGCCGTGCACGTCCAGGTGCCGGTCGAAGTCGCTTCGTTCCTGTTGAACGAAAAGCGCCCGGAAATCGCCAAGATCGAACTCAAGCAGCGCGTCACCGTGCTGATGGTGCCCAACAAGACGTTGGAAACGCCCAACT
>JAQGMX010000457.1 GCA_028292145.1 Variovorax sp. | reverse complement strand
AATCCAGTCGTCGGTGGGGGCAGCGGCGGTGACGTAGGCAGCGGCAGTGGCACGGGCGGCGCCGGTGGAAGCGGAGGCACCGACGTGGCTGGCGGTGGTACAGGCGGTGGCACCGGCACCGGCGGTGGAACAGGTGGCGGCACTGGCGGCGGCACGGGCGGCACCGGCGGCACGCCAGGGCCTGTCCCCCTTGCATCGGCAAGTGGGCAGATCCTCGATGGCGTCGGCAAGACGCTGACGGGCGCTGGCACTGTCGTTTCGGGCATCGGCAGCGGCACGCCGGCCGGTTCGGTGATCGCCAACGCAGGCGCGACGGTCGGCAATGTCGGTACGGCAGTCAGCAGCGGTCTGGGCCAGATCGGCCTCGGCACGGATGTCGTCGGCACGACCTTGAGCGGCCTGCCCGCTGTCGTGGACAGCACCGGCAAGACGGTGTCGAGCGCCGGCACGCTGGTCGCATCGATCGGCGACAACACGCCGCTGAGCGCGGTCACCAACGTCGCCGGCGGACTCGTCGGCGGTGTCGGCAACGGCGTCAGCAACATCGCGGTACCGCTCGGCGGCGTGACATCGAACGGTGCGGTGCGTCAGATTACGGGCGGCGTCAGCCAGACGGTGGACCGTATCGACAGTAACGTTCTGGCGCTTGTACAACGCATCGGCGACGGCACCGGCATCGGCCAACCCATCGACAGCCTGACGCGTCAGGTTGGCGCCAGTGTTCGAGGTGTCGGTGTCGGCACGCAGGTGGCTGCGCTCACGCAACCGTTGGGAACGACCGTGGGCAGCGTCGGTCAGCTGGTTCGATCGCCGGACGGTGCGGCGACAGGCGGTTCGTTGTCCGGCGTTGGCGCCCTGACCGGCGGACTTGCCGGCGGACTGACCGCAGGATTGGGAGCGGTTACCGGTGGCACGCCAGCGACGTCCGGCCTGGGTGGCTTGACAGGCGCCGTCGGTGCGGTTGCCGGCGCGGGCGCGGTGCTGGCACCGGTTTCGAATGTGGTTGCGGGCGTCGGCGCGGTGGTGGGTGCAGGCCTCGGTGCATCGGTCGCGGCGAATAGCGGAGGCGTTTCGGCGGGCGTGGGCGCCGGTCTTGCCGCCGGGGTCGGCGCCGGACTGGTGACGGGCACATCCAACACGTTGACCAGCGCGCCGACGACGCTCGGCAGCACAGTGGTTGCTACCGGTACCACCGTCGCCAGCGCGATCAACCAGACCGGCTCGACCGTGGGCAGCGTGACCAGCGCCGTCGGCATCGGATCGGCTGCACCGTTGGTGGCGGGCACGACGGCGGTTGCCGGCAACGTCGTCACCGGCGTGACGGGGCTGGTGGGTGGCCTGGGTGGCCTCGGCGGCCTCGGTGCGCTGGGCCTGAACCGCGGCGGCAACAACTGAGTCGACGGTCGAAGCCGAAACCGATGCCGACACTCCATCCGACACTCAGCCGTCGTTTTCACCGTGTCGGCATCGCGCTGACGCTGGCTGGAGGCGCCGCCGCCCTGCACGCGCAGACCGCGCCGGGCGGCAATCCGCTCGACCAGCTGCCGATGCCGGCGCCGGTGCCCGCCGTGCAGGCGCCCGCGCCGCAGGTGACCGCGCGACCGCCGCCCGGCGCCGCCGACGGCGCGGACAAGCTCGCCCGGCAGCTCGTGCCGTCGCGCTTCGACATCGAGGGCGTCAAGGCCCTCCCCTTTTCAACCGTCGCAGCGCTTTTCGCGCCGGTGGCCGGCCAGCAGGTCACGGTCTCGAAGCTGGTGGAGATCGCCGGCCAGGCGACCGCGCTCTACAAACAGGCGGGCCATCCGCTGTCGTTCGTCTACCTGCCGGACCAGAGCTTCGACGGCGGCGTGGTGCGGGTGATCGCGGTCGAGGGCTACATCGGCAGCGTGCGCATCGAGGGCGACGCCGGTCCGGGGGAAGCGCGGCTGCGCGACATCGCCGGTCGCCTGACCGCCGAGCGTCCGCTGCGCCAATCGACCTTCGATCGCATCACACAGCTGCTGCTTCGTTTGCCCGGCGTCACGGTAACCGCCTCTGCCTCGATGCCGGCCACCACCGACGGTGCGACCGTGCTGGTGCTCAAGGTCGCGCGCCAGCCGTACAACGTTTCGTTGGGCGCCGATCTGCGGCAACCGACCGCGCGCGCGGTGCTGAGCGGCGTGCTGAACGATCCGTTCGTTCCCGGCGGGCAGCTCAGCGCATCGACGCTGCTGGGCGATCCGTCGCGCGAGAAACTGCTGACGCTCGGCTATACGCAACTCGTCGGCACCGACGGCCTGCAGCTCAAGGCGCAGGCCACGACGTACCGCGGCTATCCCGACAAGAAGCTCGACAAAGGATCGGCGCTCGAACGCTTCAACACCAATCGCCGCCTCGAGCTTTCGGCCAGCTATCCGCTGCTGCTGGATGCGCGCAGCAGCCTGATGCTGAACGGCGGCTTCTACGGCGTCGACAACGCCGACGACTACCGCGTTCCCGCGAACGGCGCCAGGCTCACCGACGACACCCGCGTGCGCGCGCTCTTCGCGCAGCTCGCCTACCTCGACGTGCAGGCCGACCGCAGCCGCAGCGCCGGCCTGATGCTGGCGCAGGGTTTCGACGGCGCCGGCGCGTCGTCTGAAGTGCGGAGCAACGTCGCCGGGCTCGGCGGTCCGGGTACGGCACGACTCGCCTTCACCCGCCTCGCCGTCGACGCCAGCCAGCGCGACCGCTTCGCCAATCAGTGGGGCACCGGCGTCTCGTTCGGCGCGCAGTACAGCCCGCACTCGCTCGCGTCTTCGGAGCGCATTTCGTTCGGCGGACCGAAATTCGGCCGTGGCTATGCGGCGGGCGATGCGGCCGGGGATTCGGGCTGGGGCGTGGGTTTCGAGCTCAATCGCATGTTCAGGTTCGACACGACGTGGCTCAAGCAGGTCGAGCCGTACGTTTTGCTGGAGCAGGCCCGGGTATCGACGGACCTCGGCCGTCCGATGCCCCGAACGCTGCGCTCGGTCGCCCTCGGCATCCGGCTGTCGGACGCGAAGCACTACAGCCTCGATCTGGCTGTAGGCAAACCGACCGGCGATGCCGCCATCGACAACCCGGCGCGGAAGGTGCGCGTCAGCCTGCTGCTGAGCTACCAGCTGGCTGCACGCTAGACGTGCAGCGCGTACCGCGCCGGAGAAATTTCAGCGGGCCGCAGCGCGGCAGCTGCGCACGCTGGCGTCGAAATGCGTCGCCAGCGCTGGATCACAGGCGCTGCTCGCGGGCATCAGCCGGCAAAGGCCGACCACGACGTAGTCGGAAACTGCATCGGTGCAGGCCTGGAACGGCGCCAGATCGGGATTGGCCCGCGCCTTGAAGCCCCAGTCTTCGGAGAAAGAAACCGTGCGCGCCATCGATTCCTCGAAGAAATCACGGTCGCGCTCCTTGATGGCCGCTTCCATCAGCGGCAGTTCGCCATCGAGGAAACGCACGGCAGCGGCGGGAAACAGCGCGGCATCCTGGCGCGCGGCCTGGGCAATGGAATCCGTGTGACCCACGCCGGCGAGCAACAGCAGAAGCGCCAGCAGCCTAAACTTGGCCGCTATGGCATCCAAACCCACCCGCGCGCCTCGCATGTTCGAGCGCGGCATTCTTGTTGCATTGATCGGTATCGCGATCATCGTCGGCCCCCGCTTCCTTCAGTCTTCACGCTTCTACGAAATGGTGGCAGGCGCGCAGGTCGTCGGCTGGTTCGCGCTGGTGCTCGGCATCGCGCTGGCCGCCGTCGACCTCATACAGCGGGCGAAGAAGAAGCGCGGCGGCTGAACAGCTTCTTGCCGAGTTCGACCACCGCCAGCACCACGGCACCGGCGACCAGGCCGACCACCAGATTGACGAACGACGGGCCGATCGCGCCGAGCACACCGCCCGTCGCCTGCGCCCAGCCGTCGACACCGTGGCCGATGAACGGAACGCCGTGCACCAGGATGCCGCCACCGACCAGGAACATGGCCAGCGTACCGACCACCGACAGCGCCTTCATGAGCCAGGGCGCGGT
>JAQGMX010000439.1 GCA_028292145.1 Variovorax sp. | reverse complement strand
TCGAGACGCGCACCTCGTCTCCCATCCGCATGACGCGCGGCGACGACTACCAGAGCGTCAACACGCGCGGCCTCTACCCGGCCGGCGAAGGCGCGAGCTACGCCGGCGGCATCCTGTCGGCCGGCGTGGACGGCATCAAGGTGGCTGAAGCCGTGGCTCAGGCGATGCTGGCGATCACCGAGCCCGCCGCCAGATAGCTGCCGGCCGCCGCCGCCGGCGCGATGGCGATCCTGCCGGCGCGGTGCGCGACGACCTGCATTTCCATCTTCATCGCCTCCATCACGGCGATGACCGTGCCGGCCGCGACTTCGGCGCCGTCTTCGACCTTCCAGCCCTGCAGCGTGCCCGACACGGGCGCGATGACTGCGGCTGTGACTGCGGCTGCATCGTCACCTGTCTCGGCAGGCAGCGCAGCACCCTCGCCGCTGCCCGCCGCGGAAGACAGGCCGCGCAGCATCGCCATCGGCAGCCGCAGCGCCATCCGGCGTCCGTCGACCTCGATCGCGGTGCTGTGGAGCGCGGCGTCCGGCAGCGGATCGGGCCGCACCGCCGCTGCCAGATCGTTGGCGAAGTCGGTTTCGATCCAGCGCGTGTGCACGCCGAAAACGTCCGGCGACACGAAATCGGCGTGCGCCATGACCGCGCGATGGAACGGCAGCACCGACGGCACGCCTTCGATGCGGAATTCCTTTAGCGCGCGGCGCGCCCGAACGATGGCCTGCTGCCGCGTCGCGCCGGTCACGATGAGCTTGGCCATCATCGAATCGAAGGTGCCCGGCACGGTCGATCCTGCGACGACGCCGGTGTCGACACGCACGCCGGGGCCGGACGGCATGTCGAACACCCGTACCGCACCCGGCGACGGCAGAAAGCCGCGTCCGACATCCTCCGCGTTGATGCGAAATTCGAATGCATGGCCGCGCGGCGACGGCGTCTGCAAGACCGACAGCGGCAGGCCGTCGGCGATGCGCAATTGCTCGATCACCAGGTCGATGCCGGTGGTTTCCTCGGTCACCGGATGCTCGACCTGCAGGCGCGTGTTGACTTCGAGGAACGAGATCGCGCCGTCCGCGCTGAGCAGGAATTCGACCGTGCCGGCGCCGGTGTAGCCGGCCGCGGCGCAGATGTCGCGCGCCGAGGCGTGGATGCGCGCGCGCTGCGCGTCGGTCAGGAACGGCGCGGGCGCTTCCTCGACCAGCTTCTGGTTGCGCCGCTGCAGCGAGCAGTCGCGCGTGCCGAGCACCACGACGTTGCCGTGCGTGTCGCCGATCACCTGCGCTTCGACGTGGCGCGGCCGGTCGAGGAACTGCTCCAGGAAGCATTCGCCGCGTCCGAAGGCGGTGATGGCCTCTCGCACCGCCGATTCGTAGAGTTCCGCCACTTCGTCGAGCCGCCACGCCACCTTGATGCCGCGCCCGCCGCCGCCGAACGCGGCCTTGATCGCGATCGGCAGGCCATGCTTCTCGGCGAAGGCCAGCACTTCCTGCGCGTCCTTCACCGGCTCTGCGGTGCCGGCGACCAGCGGTGCGCCGACCTTCATCGCGAGCTTGCGGGCCTGCACCTTGTCGCCGAGCAGCGCGATGGCCGCCGGCGAAGGGCCGATCCAGATCAGGCCGGCGTCGATCACCGCCTGGGCGAAGGCCGCGCTTTCGGAGAGGAAGCCGTAGCCCGGATGCACCGCATCGGCGCCGCACTTCTTCGCGACGGCGAGCAGCTTCGGGATGCTCAGGTAGGTGTCGGCAGGCCGCTGGCCGTCGAGCCCGTAGGCCTCGTCGGCCATGCGCACGTGCAGCGCGTCGATATCGGCATCGGCATACACGGCAACCGATGTCGCGCCGTAGTCGGTGCAGGCGCGCGCGATGCGCACGGCGATTTCGCCGCGGTTGGCGATCAGGACTTTTTTCATGGTGTGACGTTTCTGAAGACGACGCGGGCGTTGATGGGGATCTGACCGGCCCTGTCGAGGTGGTAGGTGGCGACGGAAGCGATGACCGGATAGCCGCCGGTGAGCGGATGGTCGGCCAGGAACATCACCGGCTGGCCGCTCGGCGGCACCTGCAGCGCGCCGATGGCGGTGCCTTCGCTCGGCAGTTCGGCCGTGTTGGCGCGGGCCAGCGGCACATCGCCGGCCAGCCGCAGGCCGATGCGGTTGGACTGCGGCGTGACCTGCCAGCTCTGGCTGCACAGCAGCGCGACGGCCTTGGGCGTGAACCAGTCGTTGCGCGGGCCGAGAACGATGTCGAGCTCGACGGTCTGATGCGCCGTCGGCAGATCGGCCGGCGGCGTCTCGGCTGCACCGACGACGCTGCCCGATGCGACCGGTCGCACACCGAACACGTCGCCCGCCGCGACCGGCGCCGGCCCGACGTTGGCCAGCGTGTCGGTCGCGCAGCTGCCCAACACCGGCGCGACGTCGAAGCCGCCGCGGACGGCGAGGTAGCTGCGGATGCCGGCCAGCGGCTCGCCGAACGCGAGCGTGTCGCCGTCCGCCAGCGCGAAGGGCTGCCAGCGCGGCGCGTCCCAGCGCTTGCCGTCGGTGCGCGTCAATGTCAGCGGGCCTTCGGCGCCGGTGACGGCGACGACCGTTTCGCCGTGGGCGATCAGTTTGAAGCCGCCGTACGCGATCTCTATGCAGGCCGACCGGCCGTCGTTGCCCACCAGCCGGTTGGCCGCCTGCAGCGCGCTCTGGTCCATCGCGCCGGATGCCGCGACGCCCTGCCCGGCTTGCCCGTGACGGCCCCGGTCCTGGAACAGCGCCTGCAGACCGGCGGACACGATCTCCAGCGCCGGCATGTTCGGCACCGCGCAGCGCTGCGGCTGCGACTGTGGCGCAACGTCCGATGGCGATGCGGCGACGGAGGCTTCGCCATCGGTGACGCCGACATTCACGAAGCGCACCGTATCGCCCGGCTGCAGCAACGCCGGCACGACACGCGACAGGTCCCACATCGCAACGGACGTGATGCCGATGATCTGCCAGCCGCCCGGGCTCGCCTGCGGATACACGCCGCTGAAGGTGCCCGCGAGCCCCACCGCGCCGGCCGGAATCCTCGTGCGCGGCGTCTTGCGGCGCGGCACGTTCAGGCTCGGATCGCCGCCCGACAGGTAGGCGAAACCAGGCGCGAAGCCGGTGAAGGCAACGCTGTAGTCGCTGCCGGTATGGCGGCGGACGACCTCTTCAGCCGTGATGCCGAGCAGGCCGGCGACTTCGGCCAAGTCTTCGCCGTCGTAGCTCACCGGGATCTCGATGCGCCGATCGACCGCCGC